>NZ_JAMJFW010000048.1:0-32657 GCF_023544405.1 Enterobacter cloacae complex sp. OE43NF | reverse complement strand
AATAAAGCACCAATGATTGATCTGAGAGCGAAGGTCATCAATCTCTTTTGCCAGAATATATTCAGCGTTGAGGATGTCAGCGTTGAAGAACAGGTTTATGCAGTGGTGAAATTCCTCATGGTTGCTGAAAAGCTTGAAAACCTTGAAGAGAATATCAGTACCCTCGAAACGGTTTATTTATCGCTGATTAACGAACTGGTGAGCGGTAAAATCAGGGCGGAGTTAGCCGGGTTTAATCAGAACTACGGCCTGAAATTCGCGTTAATTTCGCTTATCCAAAGTTACTTTACGAAGAAAGCGACAGCCCGCGGCGGCGCTGTATTAAATCGTTATTTTGACCAGCTTTTTCAACAATTTGATGCTGGCAATGATACCGTGCCAGCAGAAAAGGTCATGGAAAACATCGAGTCCGTCTGGCGCGATGCGGCGGGCAGCTACTTAGCGACCCATGACTATGTATTTAAGAACTTTTTTAAATATAAACTCTGGGAGCAGGGCTTCCCGCAAAACAATGGCCGCAGCATGTTGAATAATCTTTATTTAATCGTGGCGGAGTTCTATTTCCTGAAATCGTTACTGGCCGGGCAGGCCATTGTGGCGGGGAAAATTGAACAAGATAATATTATTGATGTTATTTACAGTTTCCACTCCCTGAGCCAGCATAATCAGGAAGCGGGAAAGCTCTTTCATCAACATATAGAGAGCGTCAAGCTGGGCGACGATCTTTCATTGTTACAACTGTTAATTTAGCGAAAAAAGTTGCCCCTGTTGTGGGCAACCTCAGAATAACCTCACTTTATCCCCCTTTTTCATCCAATTGAACGCCCTGCAGAATCGGATAATCATGCCGATAACTCAACTAACGCAGGGCTGTTTATCGTGAATTCACTCTATACCGCTGAAGGTGTAATGGATAAACACTCGCTGTGGCAGCGTTATGTCCCGCTGGTGCGTCACGAAGCATTGCGCCTCCAGGTGCGTTTGCCGGCGAGCGTGGAACTGGACGATCTGCTACAGGCGGGCGGTATCGGGTTATTGAATGCAGTTGACCGATACGACGCTCTGCAAGGAACGGCATTTACCACTTACGCAGTTCAGCGTATTCGTGGTGCGATGCTGGACGAGCTGCGCAGCCGGGACTGGGTGCCGCGCAGTGTTCGCCGCAACGCGCGCGAAGTGGCGCATGCGATGGGGCAGCTGGAACAGGAACTGGGACGCAACGCGACGGAAACGGAAGTGGCGGAACGGCTTGGTATTCCTGTTGAAGAGTATCGTCAGATGTTGCTCGATACCAATAATAGCCAACTCTTCTCTTATGACGAGTGGCGCGAAGAGCATGGCGATAGCATCGAGCTGGTGACGGATGAGCATCAGCAAGAAAACCCGTTACACCATTTAATGGAAGGTAATTTACGCCAGCGCGTGATGGAAGCCATTGAAGCTTTGCCAGAGCGCGAACAGCTGGTGTTAACCCTCTATTATCAGGAAGAGCTTAATCTCAAAGAGATTGGCGCTGTTCTGGAAGTGGGAGAGTCGCGGGTAAGCCAGCTGCACAGCCAGGCCATCAAACGCTTACGAACCAAGCTGGGTAAGTTATAGGTGATTGATTCACCTGAAAAATGCCGCACAACGTATTGACAACCAGGAGTTATCATGACGGTGCAGCAATCTAAAAGACGGCCTTTAAGCCGCTACCTGAAAGACTTTAAACACAGCCAGACGCATTGCGCCCACTGTAACAAGTTACTCGATCGTATCACGCTGGTTCGTCGTGGCGAAATCGTCAATAAAATTGCGATTTCTCGTCTCGACACGTTGATGGACGAAGCCGCGTGGCTCGAAGAGCAGAAAGAGTGGGTGGCGCTTTGCCGTTTCTGTGGCGATCTCCACTGCAAAGAGCAAAGCGACTTCTTCGATATTATCGGTTTCAAACAGTTCCTGTTTGAACAGACCGAGATGAGTCACGGGACCGTTCGCGAATACGTGGTTCGCCTGCGTCGCCTCGGGCAACATCTGACCGTGAATAACATTTCCCGCGATCTGCTCAAGACCGGCTACCTGGATGAAAACCTGGAGCCGTGGCTGCCTGCGACCAGTACCAATAACTACCGTATTGCGCTGCGCAAGTACGCACAATATAAGGTCCAAATGCCGACGGCGGTAAAGCAGAAAGCCCACGCCGGGACAACTTCTGATATATATTAAAAAAGAATAAGATGTAGCGCAGTCGCCTTTGACCTTGCAGGCGATTTCTCTACACTACACAAAAATTCCACTATATCGGGGTACTTATGAAATTAGCACTTCTGGGTCGTCAGGCGCTGATGGGCGTTATGGCCGTTGCGCTGGTCGCGGGAATGAGCGTGAAAACCTTCGCCGCAGAGAACCTGCTTAACAAAGTGAAAGAGCGCGGTACGCTGTTGGTCGGGCTGGAAGGAACCTATCCTCCGTTCAGCTTCCAGGGTGATGACGGTAAACTGACCGGTTTCGAAGTGGAATTTGCAGAAGAACTGGCGAAACACCTTGGCGTGAAAGCGTCCCTGAAACCGACCAAATGGGACGGTATGCTGGCGTCGCTGGATTCCAAACGTATTGATGTGGTGATTAACCAGGTGACCATTTCTGACGAGCGTAAGAAGAAGTATGACTTCTCCACGCCGTACACCGTGTCCGGTATCCAGGCGCTGGTGAAGAAAGGCAACGAAGGCTCAATCAAAACGGCCGCGGATCTGAAAGGTAAGAAAGTCGGTGTCGGTCTGGGAACCAACTACGAAGAGTGGCTGCGCCAGAACGTTCAGGGTGTGGATATCCGCACCTATGATGATGACCCGACAAAATATCAGGATCTCCGCGTTGGCCGTATCGATGCCATCCTGGTTGACCGTCTGGCGGCACTGGATCTGGTGAAGAAAACCAACAACACCCTGGCGGTCGCCGGTGATGCGTTCTCTCGTCAGGAATCCGGGGTTGCTGTCCGTAAAGGTAACGAAGACCTGGTCAAGGCGATCGACTCCGCCATTGCGGATATGCAAAAAGACGGCAGCCTGAAAGCGCTTTCTGAGAAGTGGTTTGGGGCAGACGTCACCAAATAAGTCTTTGACGTTAAAAAAAGGCGCTTTTAAAAGCGCCTTTTTTATTTCTTACGCGTCTGCGTGCATAATGAAAAATATCACATTTTGTCTGAGTTACCGGAGAACCCATGTCACTACAGAATTTAACGCGCTTTCCCCGCCTGGAGTTTATCGGCGCGCCGACGCCGCTGGAGTATCTGCCGCGATTTTCTGACTATTTAGGACGCGATATTTTTATTAAGCGTGATGACGTGACGCCAATGGCGATGGGGGGCAATAAGCTGCGCAAACTGGAGTTTCTGGCGGCTGACGCGCTGCGTGAAGGGGCGGATACGCTCGTCACCGCAGGGGCGATTCAGTCCAACCACGTTCGCCAGACGGCGGCGGTGGCGGCAAAACTTGGGCTGCACTGCGTGGCGTTGCTGGAAAACCCAATCGGTACACGGGCAGAGAACTACCTGACCAACGGTAACCGTCTGCTGTTGGATCTCTTTAACGTGCAGGTTGAAATGGTCGATGCGTTGACCGACCCGACCGCACAGCTCGATGAGCTGGCCACACGCCTTGAAGCGCAGGGCTTTCGTCCGTATGTCATTCCGGTGGGCGGCTCGAATGCGCTGGGTGCGATGGGGTATGTGGAAAGCGCGCTGGAGATTGCTCAGCAGTGCGAAGGGGCGGTGAGCCTATCGTCAGTGGTGGTTGCCTCTGGCAGTGCAGGCACGCACGCGGGGCTGGTCGTCGGGCTGGAGCACCTGCTGCCGGACGTTGAGCTGATCGGTGTGACGGTATCGCGCAGCGTTGCGGATCAGAAACCCAAAGTGGTGAGTTTGCAGCAGGCGGTGGCAGAGCAGCTGGAGCTGAAGGCAAAGGCCGATATTCTGCTCTGGGACGACTATTTTGCGCCGGGTTACGGCACACCGAACGAAGAGGGAATGGAAGCGGTTAAACTGCTGGCGCGCCTTGAGGGCATACTGCTGGATCCGGTCTATACGGGCAAAGCGATGGCCGGGCTTATTGATGGCATTGCGCAGAAACGCTTTAAGGATGAAGGGCCGATTTTATTTGTGCACACCGGCGGCGCGCCCGCGCTGTTTGCCTATCATCCTCATGTCTAAAAATCAGGTCGAAAAATAATAATGCAAGAAAGTATTCAACTGGTTATCGATTCGCTGCCGTTCCTGCTGAAAGGCGCGGTGTTCACCTTACAGCTCAGTATTGGTGGCATGTTCTTCGGCCTGGTCCTCGGGTTTGTGCTGGCCTTAATGCGTATGTCGCCCGTCTGGCCGGTGCGCTGGCTGGCTCGTTTTTATATCTCCGTGTTTCGCGGTACGCCGCTTATCGCGCAGCTCTTTATGATCTACTACGGTTTACCGCAGTTCGGGATTGAACTGGACCCGATCCCGGCAGCGATGATTGGTCTGTCGCTTAATACGGCGGCGTATACCTCGGAAACCCTGCGTGCGGCAATTTCGTCGATTGATAAAGGGCAGTGGGAAGCCGCGGCCAGTATCGGTATGACACCGTGGCAAACCTTGCGCCGGGCCATTCTGCCGCAGGCGGCGCGGGTGGCGTTGCCGCCGCTCAGCAACAGCTTTATCAGCCTGGTGAAAGACACCTCGCTGGCGGCGACGATTCAGGTGCCGGAACTGTTCCGTCAGGCGCAGCTTATCACCTCGCGCACGCTTGAAGTGTTTACCATGTATCTTGCTGCCTCGCTGATCTACTGGGTGATGGCCACGGTGCTGTCTGCCCTGCAAAACTATTTTGAAAACCAGCTTAACCGCCAGGAGCGTGATCCAAAATGAGTGCTATCGACGTTAAAAACCTGGTGAAGAAATTCCACGGGCAAACGGTGCTCCACGGGATCGATCTGGAGGTGGAGCAGGGTGAAGTGGTGGCGATTATCGGCCCGAGCGGCTCAGGAAAAACCACGCTGCTGCGCAGCATTAACCTGCTTGAACAGCCGGAGGGAGGCACCATTCGGGTTGGGGAGATCACCATTGATACCGGTAAATCCATCAGCCAGCAAAAAGGCCTGATCCGCCAACTGCGCCAGCACGTGGGGTTTGTTTTCCAGAGCTTCAATCTGTTCCCGCACCGGACGGTGCTGGAGAACATTATTGAAGGTCCGGTGATTGTGAAAGGTGAACCAAAAGAGGAAGCCACGGCACGCGCGCGTGAACTGCTTGCCAAAGTGGGGCTGGCAGGGAAAGAGACCAGCTATCCGCGTCGTCTTTCGGGCGGGCAACAGCAACGTGTGGCGATAGCCCGCGCGCTGGCAATGCGCCCGGATGTGATCCTCTTTGACGAACCCACTTCTGCGCTTGATCCTGAGCTGGTGGGCGAGGTGCTTAACACTATTCGTCAGCTGGCACAGGAAAAACGCACCATGGTCATTGTGACTCACGAAATGAGCTTTGCCCGTGACGTCGCCGACCGGGCTATTTTCATGGATCAAGGACGGATTGTGGAGCAGGGGCCGGCAAAAAGTTTATTTGCCAACCCGCAGCAGCCGCGAACCCGTCAATTCCTTGAAAAATTCCTTATGCAGTAGCATTTTTGCACGCATTTGCTCCAGATTTTTCTTCTGGAGCAAATTATTCTCTCGCGGTTTCGTCTGCCATGTTTTTTTATTCCGCTCAGTACAGATAAACCTTATCAAAACTAAAGTTAATTGTGCTATTGCCGATATTTTGTGGTTAGAAATAAGTTTTATGTGTTAGGTTATATTCACCTTAATAATGAATATCATTTCAGAGGCTTCATTTAGTAAGTATGAAGGATTCAGACTTTTTCACCTGGCGACGGGATTGCTTCCTCCGGTTTCAGGCACTGACCAGTGCCAGTGAGGTATATCAGGAACTACAGCGACAAACTCAGGCGCTCGAATTTGATTATTACGCACTCTGTGTACGCCATCCTGTGCCATTTACGCGCCCCAGGATATCTGTACACGCCACGTATCCACAACGGTGGATGGCGCAATATCAGTCAGAGAATTATTTCGCCATTGATCCGGTGCTCAAACCGGAGAATTTCATTCAGGGTCATTTACCCTGGACGGATGAATTATTCGCGGATGCTGAGGCATTATGGAATGGCGCACGCGACCATGGCTTGCGTAAGGGAATAACACAGTGCCTGATGCTGCCAAATCACGCGCTCGGTTTCCTGTCCGTTTCGTGTACCAGCGTTCAGGCGGGCGCGGTCACCAGCGAAGAATTAGAGCTGCGGTTGCAGATGCTGCTGCAAATGGCGTTAACCAGCCTGCTGCGTTTTGAAGATGAGATGGTGATGCCACCCGAAATGAAATTCAGCAAACGTGAGCGGGAAATTCTGAAATGGACTGCGGAAGGGAAGACATCAGCGGAAATAGCGATCATTCTCTCTATCTCGGAGAATACCGTTAACTTCCATCAGAAGAATATGCAGAAGAAATTCAACGCGCCAAACAAGACGCAGATTGCGTGTTACGCGGCGGCGACAGGGTTAATCTGAGCAGAGAGAACGTTCTGCGTGCCAGACGAGATCACGGCTGAATGCAACACATTCAGCCGTTTTTTTTTACTGACGGTAGGCTTGTTTAATTTGCTTAACGGTATTGGCAAATACCGCTGACTCAGCTTGGTTTTCCATCTGCGCGATTTGCTTTTCCATTTTAATGATCACACGTCCGGCGTCAGCCTGACCCATTGCCTGTAACATCAGCGTCAGCAGGGCTTTCAGGCAGTTGACTTCCTGGGCCAGTTCCTGGCTATTCTCCGCAGTTGCAAATTCAGGTGTGCTCATTTATTTTCCTCGTTATAAAACAGCGCTCGCGCGCGATGATGCAAGTCAAGGCGGCGGAGTATACCACAAGCTGTTCCAAAAAATGCAGCGGTTGTTTTTCATACTTTTCCGCAGGGTGTTTATTTGCATAAACACCGCGTGCCAGTAAACTGTACAGGGTCGAAGATTATTAATTGTTTATGGCCGGTTCGCTTGCCGTTAATTATTGTTACAAAAATTTGAGAACTGTTTTTTTGACCGTGACGGGGCTGCGATTTTTGTAACTTTTTGAATACAGATGCTTAAAAAAAGCCGTACAAGCGCTCACCGCGCGGGCTTTCTTTCCAGCATCTGTACAGGCTAATTTCCAAAAACGCGAGCGAAATCGAATAGCCGGTTTTTTAACGTTTTAATCTTGTGAGGAAAAACGTTAATATAAAGCCAATTATCACTCAGTAGCGTTATCCCTATTCTGGAGACATTCCCTTTGATCAACGTCCTTCTTGTTGATGACCACGAACTGGTGCGCGCAGGGATACGACGCATTCTTGAAGATATAAAAGGTATTAAAGTTGCCGGTGAGGCGTGCTGTGGCGAAGATGCCGTTAAATGGTGCCGCACCAATTCAGCCGATGTGGTGCTGATGGATATGAACATGCCCGGTATCGGTGGGCTTGAAGCAACACGCAAAATCGCGCGTACCTTTGTTGACACAAAAGTCATCATGCTGACCGTACATACCGAAAACCCGCTTCCTGCGAAGGTGATGCAGGCAGGGGCGGCAGGCTACCTCAGTAAAGGCGCCGCGCCGCAGGAAGTGGTTAACGCGATTCGTTCCGTCTTTGCCGGCCAGCGTTACATTGCTTCCGACATTGCGCAACAAATGGCGCTGAGCCAGATTGAGCCGGAGAAAACCGAATCTCCGTTTGCCAGTTTGTCTGAGCGTGAATTGCAGATTATGCTGATGATCACCAAAGGCCAGAAGGTAAATGAGATCTCGGAGCAACTGAATCTCAGCCCGAAAACGGTGAACAGCTATCGTTATCGGATGTTCAGTAAACTGAACATCCACGGTGATGTTGAACTGACTCATCTTGCCATCCGTCATGGTCTGTGTAATGCGGAGACGTTATTAAGTCAGTGAGTGATGTATTTGATTCAAAAGCATTTCTGAAAACCGTGACCAGCCAGCCTGGCGTTTATCGCATGTATGACGCTGGCGGTACGGTTATCTACGTGGGGAAGGCGAAAGATCTCAAGAAACGCCTCTCCAGCTATTTTCGCAGCAACCTTGCCTCCCGTAAGACTGAAGCGCTGGTCGCGCTCATCCAGAATATTGATGTCACCGTCACCCATACGGAAACAGAAGCACTCCTGCTCGAGCACAACTATATTAAGCTCTATCAGCCGCGCTATAACGTTCTGCTGCGGGATGATAAATCCTACCCGTTTATTTTTCTGAGCGGCGATACCCATCCCCGGCTCGCGATGCACCGTGGTGCGAAACATGCGAAGGGTGAATACTTTGGGCCGTTTCCTAACGGCTATGCCGTGCGTGAGACGCTGGCGCTGCTGCAAAAAATCTTTCCTGTTCGTCAGTGCGAAAACAGTGTCTACCGTAACCGCTCGCGCCCGTGCCTTCAGTACCAGATTGGCCGCTGCCTGGGGCCCTGCGTCGCCGGGCTGGTGAGTGAAGAAGAGTACGCGCAGCAGGTTGAGTACGTGCGCCTGTTTTTAGCCGGTAAAGACGATCAGGTCCTGACCCAACTGATTGCCCGTATGGAGAAAGCCAGCGCCGCGCTGGAGTTTGAAGAGGCCGCGCGCATACGTGACCAGATTCAGGCGGTGCGCCGGGTGACGGAGAAACAGTTTGTTTCGAACACCGGTGACGATCTCGACGTGATCGGCGTTGCCTTTGATGCCGGTCTGGCCTGTGTGCATGTGCTGTTTATTCGTCAGGGCAAAGTGCTCGGCAGCCGCAGCTATTTCCCGAAAGTACCAGGCGGTACGGAGCTGGGTGAAGTGGTTGAGACTTTTGTCGGCCAGTTTTATCTGCAGGGGAGCCAGATGCGCACGCTGCCGTCGGAGATCCTGCTTGATTTTAACCTTGCCGATAAAACCCTGCTGGCCGATTCTTTATCCGAGCTGGCGGGACGCCGGGTGAATGTCCAGACCAAACCGCGCGGCGACCGTGCGCGTTATCTGAAGCTGGCGCGTACCAATGCCGCGACAGCGCTCAGCACCAAACTTTCCCAGCAGTCGACGGTGAGCCAGCGTTTAACGGCTCTGGCGACGCTTCTGAAATTGCCGGAAGTGAAACGCATGGAGTGTTTCGACATCAGCCATACCATGGGGGAGCAGACCGTTGCTTCCTGCGTGGTGTTCGATGCGAACGGTCCGCTGCGTGCTGAGTATCGTCGCTACAACATCACCGGCATCACCCCGGGGGATGACTATGCGGCAATGAATCAGGTGCTGCGTCGTCGCTATGGTAAAGCCATTGAAGAGAGCAAGATCCCGGATGTGATCCTGATTGACGGCGGGAAAGGGCAACTCGGCCAGGCGAAGGCGGTCTTTGAATCCCTGGATGTCAGCTGGGATAAAAACCATCCCCTGCTGTTGGGGGTGGCAAAAGGGGCCGATCGTAAAGCCGGGCTGGAGACGTTGTTCTTCGAGCCGGAAGGTGAAGGCTTTAGCCTGCCGCCGGATTCCCCGGCGCTGCATGTTATTCAGCATATTCGCGATGAGTCACACGATCACGCCATTAGCGGTCACCGTAAAAAACGGGCGAAGGTGAAAAACACCAGCACGCTGGAGACCATTGAAGGCGTTGGGCCAAAACGTCGCCAGATGCTGCTGAAGTATATGGGCGGATTGCAAGGATTACTCAACGCCAGCATGGAGGAAATTGCAAAAGTGCCGGGTATTTCGCAAGGGCTGGCAGAAAAGATCTACTACTCGTTGAAACATTGAGGGCTCTGTAGCAACATAGAGCTAAATTTTACTGACAACAAATAGTTACCGTCATTATGCAATATAACATCCCTACGTTGCTCACTCTCTTTCGCGTCGTGCTTATCCCGTTCTTTGTACTCGCGTTTTATCTGCCGTTTGTCTGGGCCCCTTTTGCCTGTGCGCTGATTTTCCTGGTTGCCGCGGTCACCGACTGGTTTGATGGTTATCTGGCGCGCCGCTGGAACCAAAGCACCCGTTTTGGTGCTTTCCTCGATCCGGTGGCCGATAAAGTGATGGTGGCTATTGCCATGGTGCTGGTGGCTGAACATTACCACACCTGGTGGGTGACACTGCCAGCCGCCACCATGATTGGACGCGAGATCATCATCTCTGCACTGCGTGAATGGATGGCTGAACTGGGTAAACGCAGCAGCGTGGCGGTATCCTGGATCGGTAAAGTGAAAACCACCGCGCAAATGGCGGCGCTGGTCTGGATGCTGTGGCGTCCGAACGCCTGGGTAGAGTGGGCGGGAATCGGCCTGCTGTGGGTTGCCGCGGTGCTGACCCTGTGGTCAATGCTGCAATATTTGAACGCGGCGCGCGGAGATTTGCTTGAACAGTGATCGTTTCGCCGTAATTTTCAGCAAACGATCCGGGGATGCAAAAAATAACGTTGACTCATCACGTCATATCAGTAGAATGCAACGCATCGAACGGCGGCACAGTTAGCCGGACGATAATGAAATCAAGTGGTTAGCAGTTAACTTGATGACATGCGGGAATAGCTCAGTTGGTAGAGCACGACCTTGCCAAGGTCGGGGTCGCGAGTTCGAGTCTCGTTTCCCGCTCCAGATTAAAGACATGCGCAATAGCGGGTGTCAGTTTAAAAAAGTTTTACGGCGCGTTAGCAAAGCGGTTATGTAGCGGATTGCAAATCCGTCTAGTCCGGTTCGACTCCGGAACGCGCCTCCACTTTCTTCCCGAGCCCGGATGGTGGAATCGGTAGACACAAGGGATTTAAAATCCCTCGGCGTTCGCGCTGTGTGGGTTCAAGTCCCACTCCGGGTACCATGGGAAACAAAGAATAATCAAAGCAATAAGCAGTGTCGTGAAACCGCCCCTTAAGGCGGTTTTTTTATTTCTTTCACAATGCGCTAATCAATATCTCTTTGTTCGTACGATGGCGATCAGCCATATACATGCAGTAGTTACTGCAATCGCTATCAAATAGAGAATTAATGTGTAGTAATCCAGAAAATCCTCTTCGATAACAAACCCATACTTTTCTACATACCAGTCATATAGCTCCAAATCAGGCGTGAAGTAACAGAATATACAGTAAAGAATGCTTAAGAAGCTCAATTCGGCAAGCCAGATAAGCACTGAGTGAACGGGTTTCATCAGTAGACCTGTATAGTGCCAAATGCACGTAGTTGAGGGGTGATCATCGTTGATGGGGTTCTGACAAGCGCTCTCCAAAGCACCATATAATCATTGAGAGAGACAAGCGTTATACACCCGTCACTGTTGCCACTGCTTCCTGCCGGGTGTAGACAAAATGATCCTCGCTCAACTTTATTTATAAAAGTAGTGTCATCAATCCGTTCATCTTCACGCAAGAGTGCAAACCATAAGTCACGGTCCGATCCGCTTCGAATTGATTTCATCCAATTGCTGGTACGGTTTTTAAGATTACCCCGAGATCTTACAACAATGTAATAATTACCCGGAGGAAGAGGCCCCCTTTTGGCGATTGCTATAGAATCTGGGTTGTTTCTGTGCTTCCCTTTATTGCCTGAATAGGCGGCGAAAAAACCCACACCAGGACAACTTAGTGACGATAGCTGCCCATTATTCATATGAAAATAGCAACGGATCATCTGTCTGCCCAAGAATCAGTAAAAATAATATTGCCGTCGCAGTGCTTCCAGGTTATGCGTTCATAACGCAAAGATATGCTTTCAAGATGGTTGTGCTTTTCAGTCGTAGGATCTTTCACATCGTGCATGACGGGGCATACAGACACTACCTTTACCCCTTCAAGATACATATTGAAGTATTCAACTTCCTGCCCAGCGTCGTTAATTCTGTACCACTTAAATTCCGCTGATTGTAACGTTTGCCCATGCGCCACAGCTTTATAAAGATATGGGCTTGATGAATCGAATTCTTTTTCAAAATTTAATGCGGAGTGAACTCGTGTACCTGTGATTTTTCCGGTTGCGCTATCAGTAGGAAGGTGCAAACCATGTCCAAATCCAAGAACTTCAATACTACCTTCACGGTGCTGAACATCTACAGAACCTGTAATGTTTGCACCGCCGTCATCTTTAAGCCAAAGATATGCGGGTATAGCCATTCTGAAAGCTCCTTTTCAGTGAGTTTGACGTGATTGTCAGAGACTAATAAATCAACAAACTCAGGCCGTCTCAAGGCATTGCGTGCTATACCTGTCGTGAATATCTCATTGTTATTTATATGAAATTACTTTTATGGATTCCTTTCATATCAAATCACACCCCGCCCAAATACGCCTTCCTCACCTCCTGATTCCCCAGTAACTCCTCACCGCTGCCGCTCAGGCGGATCTGCCCGTTAACCATCACGTAGCCGCGGTCAGAAAGCTTCAGCGCGTGGTGCGCATTCTGCTCCACCAGAAAAATGGTCATCCCGTTGCGGGCCAGTTCGCGCAGCGTCTGGAAGATCTGTTTCACCACAATCGGCGCCAGGCCGAGGCTGGGTTCATCCAGTAACAGGAGTTTAGGGCGGCTCATCAGCGCCCGGGCGATAGCCAGCATCTGCTGTTCCCCGCCGGACATGGTCATCGCGCGCTGTTTACGCCGCTCTTTGAGGCGAGGGAAGAGGTCAAACATGGTGTGCATATCTTCCGTTGCAAACTGGCTGCCAATGGGGATGGTCCCCATCAGCAGGTTCTCCTCCACGGTCATATCGGGAAAAATACGTCGTCCTTCCGGCGCCTGGGCAATGCCTTCGGAGGCGACATAGTGGGTCGATTTATGGCTAATGTCCTCTCCGCAAAATACGATCTGCCCGCTGCGAATACGCGGCTGGCCGAAGATAGACATCAGTAATGTCGATTTACCCGCGCCGTTAGCGCCTATCAGCGCCACGGTTTCCCCTTTGTTTACTTCAAGAGTTACCTGTTTCAGCGCCTGGATCACGCCGTAAAACACGTCCACCTCGCGAAAGGCCAGCATCGGTTCGCTCATAGATTGACCTCGCTTTCATCGGTGCCCAGATACGCGGCGATCACTTTTTCATCATGCTGGATCTGCTCGGGTTTTCCCCTCGCGATGACATCTCCATGGTCGAGCACAATAATGTCGTCCGAAATCTCCATCACCATCCCCATATCGTGTTCAATCAACAGTACCGTAATGCCGTGATGGTCGCGCAGAAAACGGATGATGTTGCTCAGCTTGTGCGTTTCAACCGGGTTGAGCCCGGCGGCGGGTTCATCCAGACAGATCATCTCTGGTCCGGTGCACATGGCGCGCGCGATTTCCAGACGCCGCTGCTGGCCGTAGGACATCTCGCCCGCCAGGCGATTGGCACACTCCACAAGATCCACCACCTCAAGCCAGTAGAAGGCCCTGTCCAGGGCGTCGCTCTCTGCCCGTCGGTAAGCGGGGGTATTGAGGATCCCGGCGAGCAAATTACGGTTAACGCGCATATGCTGTGCGACCAGCAGGTTTTCCACGACCGACATCTCGCGGAACAGACGAATGTTCTGGAAGGTGCGTGCCAGCCCGGCGCGGTTAACCAGATGCGTCCCGCCAAACATCTTGTAGAAAAGGCGCTGCCCCAACTGTGCAGGGTGAATCCAGTCGTCCGGCTGGAATTTTTGCCCGAGTACCTGAATGACGTTGGTCGTTCTGTTGCGTGCATTAAACAGAATGTTCCCGCCGGACGCTTTATAGAAGCCGGTCAGGCAGTTAAATACGGTGGTTTTGCCAGCGCCGTTTGGGCCGATAAGGGCGGTAATTGAACCGCGCTGCACGTCGAGATTGACGTCATTAAGCGCCTTGATCCCGCCAAAATGCATCATCAGGTGCTCTACGCTTAAAATCGTTCCGTTCATGGCGCCACGCCCTTACGCACGGCAAACCCGCTGCGGTTAATGCGGATCAACCCGCGCGGACGCCAGATCATCATCACCACCATCAGCATGCCAAACAGCAGGACGCGATACTCAGCAAAGCTGCGCAACAACTCGGGTGTCACGGTGAGCACAAAGGCTGCCAGCACGACTCCGAGCGTGGAGCCCATGCCGCCCAGTACCACGATGGCGAGGATCAGCGCAGATTCAAAAAAGGTGAATGAAGTTGGATTCACAAAACCCTGATAGGTAGCAAAGAACACGCCCGCAATCCCGGCCGTTGACGCGCCCAGCGTAAAGGCCGAAAGCTTAACCAGCACATGGTTGAGGCCCATGGAGCGGCAGGCGATTTCATCTTCCCGCAGGGCTTCCCATGCCCGGCCAATCGGCATTCGCGTCAGGCGATGCTTGACATAAAGCACCAGCAGCACCACCAGAAACAGCACCGCGTAAATAAAGATAAACTTCATATTCGGGTTGTACGTCAGATGGAAAAATTCATGAAATGGCACGCCACCTTCTTTGGCGCGTCGACCAAACTCCAGTCCGAAAAACGTAGGCGGCGGCGCTGACACGCCATTAGGCCCGCCGGTGAAAGTTAGCCAGTTGTTCAGCACCAGACGGATAATTTCCCCGAACCCGAGCGTCACAATCGCCAGGTAGTCGCCGTGCATGCGCAGCACCGGGAAGCCGAGCAGGGCACCGGCAGCCGCAGCCATAATTGCCGCCAGCGGCAGCATGCTCCAGAATCCGAGTCCCAGATATTGATACCCCAACGCCAGCCCGTAAGCGCCGATGGCGTAGAAGGCGACATACCCCAGATCCAGCAGTCCGGCCAGACCCACGACGATATTCAGGCCGAGGCCGAGCAGGACGTAAATCAGCCCGAGGATAGCAACCGTCAGCAGGTATTTGGTGGCGACAAACGGGAAGCAGATCGCAAGGGCGATCGCCAGAGGAATAACCCAGCGCAGACGGCTTTTGTATTCCGGCGGGCGAACATATACCCCCGCGCTGTCGGCTTCGAACCGCGCCTGAAAACGGGCCCCGGCAGCGGTACTTAAAAAAGCGCTCAGCAGAAAACGCCCAACCATCACTGTGCCAACCATCCAGGCCAGGCGCTGTCCGGCAAAGTTAAAGCTATACCCGTCCAGTACCACGCCCGCAATTGGGCCAAAAATAATCAATGCGATCAGCCCGGAAAACATCGCGTCCAGCAGGCAGCGCTTGAGGGAGAAACCGTGTGATGTCATCGTTTTCTCCTTCACACTTTGGCCACGACAGGGCGGCCGAGCAGCCCCTGAGGGCGGAAAATCAGGATCATGACCAGCAGCCCAAACGAGAACACATCTTTGTAGTCCGAGTTCACCATGCCGGAAAACTGAGCCTCGGCCACCCCCAGAATCAGCCCGCCGAGCATCGCGCCGGGCAGCGAGCCGATCCCTCCTAGCACCGCAGCGGTAAAGGCTTTGATACCAATCACAAACCCGACGTAGAAATCAAAGGTGCCGTAATTCATGGTAATGAGCACCCCCGCCAGACCGGCCATTGCCGCGCCGATGACAAATACCAGAGAAATAATCCTGTCGGTATTTATCCCCAGAATGGAGGCCATTTTTCGATCCTGTTGTACCGCACGACACATGCGTCCCATCCGGGTATGGCTGATAATCCAGGTGAGCAATAGCATCCCGGCGAAGGAGGCGACCAGAATGAATACTTTGGTATAGGTAATCTGCACGAACCCCTCTCCCAGATGCAGACGAATCACGCCATCCAGCATGGTGGGCACCCCTTGCTGACACGGCCCCTGACTCAGTTGCGCGTAATTTTGCAGGATAAGCGACATGCCGATGGCGGAGATCAGCGGTGCCAGACGGGTGGAGTTGCGTAGCGGTTTATAGGCAATGCGCTCGATGGTCCAGCCATACACTCCGGTGACCACGATGGTGAATACCAGCGTGCCGAGGATCAGTAGAGGGAACGACTGCAGGCCGAAGAAGGAGAGCAGCGCCAGGCCAATCGCGCAGAGATAGGCAGAGATCATATACACTTCGCCGTGGGCGAAGTTAATCATCCCGATGATGCCGTACACCATCGTATAACCGATGGCGATGAGTCCGTAGACGGAGCCCAGCGTTAAGCCATTAATTAACTGTTGCAGGAAGAATGTACTCATCTTAGCGCGCTCTTTATAACGGCCGCATAAACCGCGCAGCCTGATGTGTTGTTTGCGTCGGCAGGCGGCCCTGCCGACGTTGAGCGTGACTCCGTCCCGTTACGGCACTTCCTTATACTTTCCTTTGTCGTCCCATTGATACACCACGTAGTCTGAGACTTTCAGATCGCCTTTGCTGTCCCAGGCTTTTTTGCCCATCACCGTATCGACGGAATTAGCCTTCAGCCATTCGCTGGCTTTGGCTGAGTCCTTGCCGCCCGTCGCCTTGAATGCCGCAGCGATAGCCTGCACGGAGGCATAGGAGTAGAGGGTGTATCCTTCCGGTTCGAATTTACCGGCGCGGAATTTCTCAATTACCGCTTTACCGTCCGGGATCAGGCGCGGATCTTTACCGAAGGTCATATAAATGCCGTTGGTATATTGGGGGCCTCCCGCCGCGGTCACCATCTCTTCGTTGACAATACAGTCGCCGGAGAAGAATTTTGCCTGCACGCCCTGTTCACGCATCTGGCGAACCAGCGGGCCGGCTTCTGGGTGACAGCCCCCGAAGAAGACGACGTCCGGTTTTTGCGCCCCAATTTTGGTGACCAGGGCGTTAAAGTCTTTTTCACCGCGGGATAACCCTTCGTACATTACGTCCTGCACGCCGCGTTTTGCCAGTGCGGCTTTGGTGGCGTCCGCCAGCCCCTGACCGTAGGTGTCTTTGTCGTGAATGATCACCACCCGTTTGGCTTTCAGCTTGTCGATAATGAAATCGCTGGCGACCTGACCCTGCTGGTCATCGCGGCCGCACATGCGGAACATATCGCTCATGCCGCGCTCGGTAATCTGCGGGTTGGTGGAGCCAGGCGTGATGGCGATGATCCCCGCGTCGCTGTACACCTCAGAGGCGGGCATGGTGGACGAGGAGCAGAAATGACCGACCACCGCGTTGACCTTATCCTGGTCGACTAAACGGTTGGCGACGGCAACGGCCTGCTTGGGCTCGCAGGCATCATCTCCCTGAACCAGCTTAATTTTTTCACCGTTGATCCCGCCTGCGGCGTTAATGTCCTCTGCTGCCTGTGTTGCGCCATGCCAGTACTGATCGCCGTAGGTGGCATTGGGGCCTGTAAATGGCCCGGCCACGCCAATGACAATATCTGCCCGGGCGGAAAATGCCGTCACCAGACAACCGGCCAACACAAGAGAAAGAGGAGTTCTGATTAATTTCAGCGACATTATTGTGTTCCTTAGCAATGAGGTTTTTGCACCACGGTGTAAACCCGAACGCCCGACGGCGCAGCCAATCAAAAACACGAGCGAGAAAAATGATGTTACGAACAAGATACGGTCAGCATCCTGCTTAATACGGCGAGGTTTCCATGCGCAGTGTCGCGTGCTGAAGATTAAGCAAAATCTTTGCCAGAATGGTTAACCTGTTGACGGCGTTGCGACATGTTGAGTATAGAGCGCCGTTGTACGCAGCCTTGCGGGACGCACTGAAATTACAGCGGAGATCACATCTCGTTAACAATAAAGCCCATAAGTTGTGCAAGGGTCACGATTTGCACGTTTTTGCAGCAATAATTCCCGTAACTTCCGCCGGGAAAGGCGTACGATATGTGCTAGGATCCTTTCCTTTTTGATCAGGAGTGTCAGCAATGACTGAAGGCCCATTAAATGAAAGCGAAATGGCGTGGCTGGAAGAGACGTTAATGTCTTACGGTCATGACGATGCGTCCGTGATTGACGTGTCCGAACTGGACGGCATGCTTACGGCAGTGCTTTCCGGCCCCGTGGTTGTCGAGCCAGACACCTGGCTGGTGGCGGTATGGGGCGGCGAGAAATATATCCCGCGCTGGAAAAACGATCGAGAAATGAACCGTTTTATCGATCTCTGCTTTAAGCATATGAACGACATTGCTGAGCGCCTGAGCGAATACCCGGATCAGTTTGAGCCGATGTTTGGTTATAACGACGTGGACGGTCAGAGCTACACCGTGGTGGAAGAGTGGTGTTATGGCTATATGCGCGGCGTGTCGCTGACCGACTGGTCTGCACTGCCTGAAGAGCTGAAAGCGGATCTGGATGTCATCGCGCTTCACGGCGCAGAAGAGAACAGCGAGAAGCTGGACGCGCTGAGCGAAGAGGAGTACATCGCCAGCATTGAGCGTATCCAGCCAGCGGCGCTGCGTTTGTACGACTACTGGTCTGCTAACCCACAGCAACCGGAAGCGAAGAAACCGATTGTTAACGGCACAAAAGTCGGGCGTAACGATCCGTGTCCGTGCGGCAGCGGGAAGAAGTTTAAGAGCTGTTGCTTACACTGATAAAAAAGGGGGCTGTTGATAGCCCCTTTTCTTTACCCCACTTCCGGCAGCATTCCCGCCGCAATCAAAAATTGCACCAGAATAATGACGACCCCGCAGG
Organism: Enterobacter cloacae complex sp. OE43NF; assembly: GCF_023544405.1. Taxonomy (NCBI): domain Bacteria; kingdom Pseudomonadati; phylum Pseudomonadota; class Gammaproteobacteria; order Enterobacterales; family Enterobacteriaceae; genus Enterobacter; species Enterobacter cloacae complex sp. OE43NF. The sequence goes on along the minus strand of NZ_JAMJFW010000048.1, from coordinate 14,152 downwards.
CAAACACAATGCACAGCAGCGGCTTTCCACCTGCCACCCGGTACCCTTGCCGGGCATGCTGTTGGCGGCTCTTCCACGCCAGCAGAGAAGGGAGCAGCAGGGCAAGGATGGATAGAGCCACCCCCGCATACCCCAGCGCCATGACAAACCCGCGCGGGTAGAAGAGGGCAAAGGCCAGCGGAGGCAGGAAGGTGATCGCCCCTGTCTGTAAGCGGCCGGTGACGGAATTGCGACGCTGGAACAGATCTGCCAGATAATCGAACAGACCGAGCGCCACGCCCAGGAAGGAGGTGGCCAGCGCCAGATCGGCAAACAGATGCACCGCCAGCTCCACGTGTGGAGAAGTCACCACTTCACGCAGCGCCAGCAAGAAACCGTTCAGACCAGCGTGTTCCGCCATCAAGCCAATAAAGGTGGAGGAGTCGATACTGCCCAGCGTCACCAGCTGCCAGAAAATGTAGGCAATCAGCGGGATGGCGCTACCGATAACAAACACGCGGCGAAGCTTGCGAATATCACCGTTCATGTAGCTGACAATGCTTGGCACACTGCCGTGGAAGCCAAATGAGGTAAAAATGACCGGGATCGCGGAAAGCGCCAGGCCTTTTTCCAGCGGCAGCGTCAGCAGGTTGACCTTATGAACATGCGGTGCCAGCAGAACCAGCATCACAATCAGAAAAAGAATTTTGGCGCTGAATAAAAAACGGTTAAACAGATCGACCAGCGAGGTGCCCAAACAGACTACGCCGCCGCCGATGAGCGTAAAGAAGATGGCCCCCGTCGCTGGCGTAATGTCAGCACCGAACCCGTCGTTGACGCTGGAAGCGATCAATTCCCCGGCACCGCTGATATACGCAGCGGTCAGGGCGTACATCAGAAACATCATGCTAAAGCCTGTCACCCACTGTCCGTAACGGCCCAGATAGCGTGCCGCAAGCGAACCCAGCCCGGTATCGGCGGGGACGTGCTGATAAACCTCAAGCAGCAACAGCGCGGTGTAACACATTAATACCCAGAGCGTACCCAGCAGCAGTAATGTCATGCCAAATCCGACGCCCGCGGCGGCCAGCGGCATCGCCAGCATTCCTGCGCCAATCGTCGTTCCGGCGACGATAAAAATACTTCCCAGGGTTCTGTTTTTCACGCTTTCCTCTACAACGCTTCACGATCGCGACAAAATCTGCGGCGCAGAGTAAGGGAAAAGGCGTATTTCGTCAAATCACCGTTACAAGAAGTGTAACTTTAACTTTACGATTTTAGCCGGGCGAGGCTCTTCAGGTAACTCTCTGATCCTTCGGAGGTTTAAGGCTACTTCATAAGGACAATAGGATCGCGTGAAAATCAGGCGTAATTTAAACAAAAATTGCAAAACATAAAATAAAATGAGGGTCTGATGGCGGGGGAAAATCCATTCACAGCGGCCTGGAGCCGGGGAGGCAATTTGCTATGTCACGGCCACTGGATCATCAGCTGGCAGAATACGGCGCTGACGTTGCCGGAATCCCGACGTGAAAAGGATATGGGCACATGGGCGATTTATTCGATTATCGATCCTGAGGATGAGACCTTTGCACAGGGGTTAAAAGAGGATGAGTGGATAATCGAAAACGTGGACTGGCTGACGGATTTATTCTTCGACGCCGGGATCCCGCTTGAGGCGGCAAACTACCGGTACTTTTTCCAGGCCGTAAATCCGCATGACTGGCGCTGCACCAGTTGCGCAGGTTGCATGTAAAAAAATACGGCGCTGAAAGTCAGCGCCGTATCGATATTAATTCTGGGTATCAAGCGTAGAGAGTTCTTTATCAATAAAGTAAAGACCTTCACCGGTTTTACCGGCCAGCGATAATTTATCCAGAACCGATTTAAACAGTTTCTCTTCTTCGTGTTGTTCGGCCACATACCACTGCAGGAAATTAAAGGTTGGATAATCCTGGCTGGTCATTGCCGCATGCACCAGCTCGTTAATTTTCTGGGTGATCAGCTGCTCGTGCTCGTAGGTAGCGCGGAAGAGTTCATCAAGTGAGCCATACTCCGCAAACGGTGATGCCACGTTATCAATGCGCGGCAGGCTGCCGGTATCTGTCAGATAATCAAAGAGACGCTGCATGTGGGTCATCTCTTCCTGAGCGTGACGACGCAGGAACGCGGCGGCACCTTCAAAGCTGTGATAGCTGCACCAGGCACTCATCTGCTGGTAGAGCAAGGAGGAAAAAAGCTCAAGATTCATTTGTGCATTGAGCTTGTCGATCATTTCAGTTTTCAGCATGGTGACGCTCCGGTTTATTATTTCTGGTTCACAATGAGCGACACTATAATTTGTTATTTAATTATATGCAAAACGTAAAATAAATATTTGTTTATTTAAAAATACGAATGGGAATAAAACGCATTGGCGATATTTATAAATGAGAATTATTTATTTTAACGGGCTGCCAGCCAAAACTGGCAGCGCAGATTAATACCACGGATTACTGGTGGCCGGTTTAACAGCATAACCCATGCATTTGTACTGAATGGTCACGCTCTCGTTCAGACACAGTGAGCCGCTAATCAGGGTGCAGGTTTTAATGGGCTGTCCATAGGAGGAGGCGGTGGCATATCCCATGCCCTGGCACGCTTTGGTTGCAGTGCCATTGTTCACATATTCATCAGACCAGGCGTTTTGCAGGGCGGCCTGACCATAGTCAAGGCGGACTATGCCATTTGGCGCATCCAGACTGCTCACCTGTGCCTGGCGGTTGATGCTACATCCCGCGAGCAGCAGGACCGTGCCGACAACGAAGACTCTTTTCATGGTTCGCTCTGAGTGGAGGGAAATACGTTATCGTACCGCTCGCTGTCCGCCGCAATGCCCTGAATAGCCGGACAATCTGCCCTTTCTCTTTGCAACGGGCCGGGCTCAGACCTGTCATCAACAAAAATGTGAGTCCTCTTTGGTTTTTTAAAACAATCTTTCATTTAATTTGAAAGTGTGTTTGTGTGATAGTAGGGTGAAGATGAAAAGGTATCCATGATGGGCTCGCCCGCAACGCATTCAGGAGAGAGACAATGAAAATCGCACTGATGATGGAAAACAGCCAGGCCGCAAAAAATCCAGTGATTCTGAAAGAGTTAAAAACGGTCGCCGACGAAAAAGGGTTCCCGGTGTATAACGTTGGCATGAGCGATGAGAACGACCATCATCTGACCTATATCCATCTGGGGATCATGGCGAGCATTTTACTCAATGCGAAGGCCGTTGATTTTGTGGTGACTGGGTGTGGAACAGGCCAGGGGGCGTTGATGTCGCTGAACATCCACCCGGGCGTGATCTGCGGTTACTGTATCGACCCTGCAGATGCGTTTCTCTTCGCCCAGATTAACAACGGTAACGCGCTTGCCCTGCCGTTTGCCAAAGGCTTCGGCTGGGGTGCAGAGTTGAACGTTCGCTTTATCTTCGAAAAAGCGTTCACCGGCCGCAAGGGAGAAGGTTATCCGCCAGAGCGCAAAGAGCCTCAGGTACGTAATGCGGGGATCCTGAATCAGGTGAAAGCGGCTGTGGTCAAAGAGAACTATCTGGACACGCTGCGGGCAATCGATCCTGAGCTGGTAAAAACCGCCGTTTCCGGCCAGCGCTTCCAGCAGTGCTTCTTTGAAAACTGCCAGGACAAAGAGATCGAGGCTTTCGTGCGCGAGATTGTCGGCTAACACGCGTAGTTGAATACAGAAAAAATTGTGATGTGAGTCACAAAAATATTGATTTTTGTGATGGTGGTCATATTATAGGCACATTGACGATAAAGTTGTATAACAAGTTAATGGAGCATCACAATGAAACTGCGCAAAATCCTCAAAAGCATGTGGGCTAACTACTGCAACACCTTCAAAGACGTGCCGCCTGGCGCGATGTTCTGATAAAAAAACCTGCTTCGGCAGGTTTTTTTATGTCTGCAACCACCAGAAGGGAGATGAAAGGGGGCGTGTTTTGTTACTATGGCGGCCTTTGAATAAGGAGAAACCCCCATGTCTCAAAACCTGAGCGCCGATCAGGAACTGGTATCTGATGTTGTCGCATGCCAGCTGGTCATCAAACAGATCCTTGATGTCTTAGATGTTATCGCGCCGGTGGAAGTGCGCGAGAAGATGTCTACCCAGCTGAAAAACATCGATTTTTCCAGCCATCCCGCTGCGGCTGACCCGGTTACGCTTCGGGCGATCCAGAAAGCCATCGCGCTGATTGAGCTGAGATTCACGCCGCAGGGTGAATCTCACTGATAGCGCGCAACGTGAGAAGGGCGACAGTGCCTGTCGCCCGAAAGCGTTTAAAAGAAGGTCTGTACCAGCAGATAACTCGCCGCGCACGCACAGCTCACGCCAATTATCCCCGGCAGAATAAAGCTGTGGTTGATAATAAATTTGCCGATACGGGTTGTCCCTGAACGGTCAAACCCGATGCAGGCCAAATCGCTTGGGTAGGTGGGCAGAACAAAATAGCCATACGACGCCGGGAAGAAAGCGATCAACATTTTCGGATCGATACCCAGCATTAACCCCATCGGCGCCACGGCCGTCAGCGCTGCCGCCTGGCTGTTCACCAGTTTAGAGACCAGGAAAAGCACGATGGCGTAGGTCCACGGATGGCTTTTCACGACCCCTTCCAGCGCCAGTTTTAGCTCGTCGAGATGCGCCTGGAAAAAGGTATCGCTCATCCACGCGACGCCGAACACCGAGAAAATCGCCACCATTCCGGCTTTAAAGACCGCACCGTTAGAAATGGTCGCTGCATTGACCTTGCAGGTGACCAGCATCACCGCACCCGCAATGAGCATCATCATCTGAATGACAAGGTTCATCGACAGCGCCGTCATTTTGCCTTTCACCTCAAACGCCGGACGCAGTTCAGGCAATGCCCCGAGCAGCACCACCACCGCGATCCCGGCGAAGAAAATCCACGTTGACCAGTAGGCCTGTTTCGGAAAACGTTGGTTCATCAACGTCTCGGTTCCGCCGTAGATAAACTCGCGCTGTTTTGGATCTTTCAGCTTTTCCTGGAATTCCATGTCATCAGCTAAATCTTTCCCGCGGCGTAAACTCCACAGGGCGGCAATAGTCACACCGAACAGCGAGGCGGGAACTGACACGGCGAGAATTTCAAGGATCCCCCACGCGTGTCCAATGCCGTGCTGGGCGGCCAGAATGGAAATCAGCGACACCACGGCAACGGAGACCGGGGAGGCGGTTATCGCCATTTGCGATGCCACCGACGCCACGGCCATCGGACGTTCCGGGCGGATCCCTTTTTTCAGGGCGATATCGGCAATAATCGGGAACATGGTGTACACCACATGGCCGGTACCGCAGAGAAAGGTCAGCATCCAGGTGGTAAAGGGGGCGAGGAGGGTGATGTGCTGAGGATGCTTGCGCAGCAGGCGCTCGGCAAATTGCATCATCACATTCAGCCCGCCTGCCGTCTGCAGGGTGGCCGCACACCCGATCACAGCGAGGATAGTCAGCATCACATCAACCGGCGGTTTACCGGGCTGCAGACCAAAGATAAACGTCAAAATAAACAGACCGATACCGCTTATCAGCCCCAGTCCCATCCCGCCAAAACGCGTGCCTGTCAGCAGGCACAGGAGGATGACAATAAACTCAATGGTGATCATGATGCTCCCTCGTCATTAATTATGTAATTAAATAAATCATTACATGTTGTAGGGATAATCATTGAGAGCGAGATCTGATTTGTTAAATCTTTTAAAAAGCAGGAGGTTGGCTGTGAAAAAGAGGCCCACTCCCGAACGGGAGCAGGCGAAAAGCTTAGTGGTGCTGTACTGTTACCAGATCGAGCAGGTGACGGTCGGTCTGTTCCGGGCATAACCCGGACTGTTGCGCGTTGCGGAGCTCATCCGCCAGTGCTTTAAGCAAAATGCCGTCCTGCTGCTGCTCTTTGTCCATATCGCGCAAGAACTGCAGTGTTGCGCTGTCATGCTGAGCCCTGGCTTCATCCGCCAGTTTATTCAGCGTGGCGCAGCGTTGCTCATACTCTTCAAGCGTTTTCCTGAATAACTCCTCCAGCGAGGAGTAGTGCCCATTAATTGCATCCGGGGCTTTGACAATAGGATTTGCCCCTGCGCCTTTCAAAAAGTTAAAGACGCGCATCATATGGGTGACGTTACTTTGTGCCTGGGTACGAAAAAAAGTGGCGGTACCGTTGAGACGGTTCTCAGAACACCACTCGCTCAAATGGAGGTGCAGATTCGACGCATAGAACTCCAGGTTCATCTGCGCATTGAGTTTTTGCATCATCGTTTGGGTAGTCATACCAATATCCTTATAGACTGTTAGTGTGATGTCCGTAACAAAACCTGAACGGGCAGGTTAAGACGAGTAAGTGGCAGAAAAGCATTTCTGCAATGACAAAAGTCGACCGAATAATCACTTCCTGTGTTCGATATAAATAAGCATACCCCTGCCCGGCGTTTAAGAAAACTCTTAATTGGTGCGTTTTACCATACATTACAAAATTTAATATAGTACAAAAATAACAACATGTTGTTATAAAATAAGATTTATCTAATGCCTTGAAATTACTAGTTTTTACCTATTTTAATATCGATATTTACCCACTGGGAATAGTGATCCGGAATAATGCTCTGAGAAATAGTTAATTCAGGATTAACTATTTCAAATATATGATGCGCCGACTAAATTGCGCTAAATCAATTTTCGCAGAATAACGCCATAAAATATATTTTGCGGCAACGCCAGTCCTACACAGTTCCCGATGATGGTAACGCCGTACCGCGATCGCGCCCGGAGCGCGGGGGTTTGGGTATCAGGGATTTCTTAGCTGATCTTATGGATAATTCTGCTTATCTCGGTTTCATTTGTCCGACAAATACTGCCGTTTTTATGTCATTTTTCGCTGAATTTATGTACGCAATTACTGTAATTCTGCGGTGTGATGGCGCTCTCTTATGGATGATTAATTTCCCGCTAAAACTATCACCAGCACTAACGCTTATGACGAGGTAAGCGCTAATGCCTTGTTTTAAGTCCGATTAAATAAGAAGTACGCAAATATTCCCTACAGAAAAGAACGCTAATGCTGGAGTTTACCATGCACAAATTTACTAAAGCGCTGGCGGCCATCGGTCTGGCTGCCGTTATGTCACAATCCGCTATCGCTGAGAATTTAAAACTCGGTTTTTTGGTAAAACAGCCGGAAGAACCCTGGTTCCAGACCGAATGGAAATTCGCCGATAAGGCCGGGAAAGATTTAGGTTTTGAAGTCATTAAAATCGCCGTGCCTGACGGTGAAAAAACGCTGAACGCTATCGACAGCCTGGCGGCCAGCGGGGCGAAAGGGTTCGTTATCTGTACGCCGGATCCCAAACTGGGCTCTGCGATTGCAGCCAAAGCGCGCGGTTACGACATGAAGGTTATTGCAGTTGACGATCAGTTCGTCAACGCCAAGGGCAAACCGATGGACAGCGTGCCGCTGGTTATGATGGCGGCCACCAAAATTGGCGAACGTCAGGGCCAGGAACTCTATAAAGAGATGCAGAAACGCGGCTGGGATGTGAAAGATACCGCCGTGATGGCCATCACCGCCGACGAGCTCGATACCGCCCGCCGTCGTACCACCGGGTCGATGGACGCGCTGAAAGCGGCCGGCTTCCCGGAAAAACAGATCTATAAAGTGCCGACAAAATCCAACGACATTCCGGGGGCCTTCGACGCCGCCAACTCCATGCTGGTTCAACATCCAGAGGTGAAGCACTGGCTGGTGGTCGGCATGAACGATAACACCGTCCTGGGCGGCGTACGCGCAACGGAAGGTCAGGGCTTCAAAGCGCCTGATGTGATCGGTATCGGCATCAACGGCGTTGACGCGGTGAGTGAGCTCTCTAAAGCGCAGGCGACGGGTTTCTACGGCTCACTGCTGCCAAGCCCGGACGTACACGGCTATAAATCCAGCGAAATGCTCTACAACTGGGTTACCAAAGGGGTGGAACCGCCGAAGTTTACTGAAGTGACCGACGTGGTGCTGATCACCCGCGACAACTTCAAAGAGGAGCTGGCGAAAAAAGGACTGGGCGGTAAGTAATACGCGGTGATTGTGCCCCTCGCGAACCGCGAGGGGCCAGACGTACACACTACAGGAATCACGGAGACGTTATGCGACAGTCTGATCCGTATCTCTCTTTTCGCGGTATCGGGAAAACCTTTCCCGGTGTTAACGCGCTGACCGATATCAGCTTCGACTGCTATGCCGGTCAGGTTCACGCCCTGATGGGCGAAAACGGCGCCGGAAAATCCACGCTGTTGAAAATCCTCAGCGGCAACTACACGCCAACCACCGGCACGCTGGCCATTCGCGGCGAAGAGGTGGCGTTTGCTGATACCACCGCTGCGCTCAACGCCGGGGTGGCCATCATCTATCAGGAACTGCATTTGATCCCTGAGATGACGGTGGCGGAAAACATCTATTTAGGCCAGCTCCCGCACAAAAGCGGCGTGGTAAACCGGTCGCTACTTAATTACGAAGCGGGGCTGCAGCTGAAACATCTGGGTCTGGATGTCGATCCCCAGACACCACTGAAGTATCTTTCCATCGGCCAGTGGCAGATGGTTGAAATTGCCAAGGCGCTGGCGCGTAACGCCAAGATCATTGCCTTCGACGAACCGACAAGCTCGCTTTCCGCGCGTGAAATCGAAAACCTGTTCCGGGTGATCCGCGAGCTGCGTAAAGAAGGCCGCATTATTTTGTATGTTTCGCACCGTATGGAAGAGATTTTTGCCTTAAGCGATGCCATCACCGTCTTTAAAGATGGCCGCTACGTGCGCACCTTTACCGATATGGAGCAGGTCAATCATGACCAGCTCGTTCAGGCGATGGTTGGCCGCGAGCTGGGAGATATCTATCACTGGCAGCCGCGCAAATACGGCCCTGAGCGCCTGAAGCTGGAAAACGTTAAAGCGCCGGGCGTGCGAACGCCGATCTCGCTCTCGGTGCGCAGCGGGGAGATTGTCGGGCTGTTTGGTCTGGTGGGCGCAGGGCGTAGCGAGTTAATGAAAGGCCTGTTTGGCGGTACGCGCATCACCGAAGGGCAGGTATCCATTGACGGGCAGCGGGTCGATATCCAGAAGCCCGCACATGCCATCCAGGCCGGAATGATGCTCTGCCCGGAAGACCGCAAAGCGGAGGGCATTATTCCGGTGCACTCGGTACGTGACAACATCAATATTTCCGCGCGGCGGAAGTTTATTCGCGCCGGTTGCCTGATCAACGACGGCTGGGAGGAGAGCAACGCCGACCACCATATCCGTTCGCTGAACATCAAAACCCCGGGCCCGGAACAGCTGATCATGAATCTCTCCGGCGGTAACCAGCAGAAGGCGATTTTAGGCCGCTGGCTGTCGGAGGATATGAAGGTCATTTTGCTGGATGAGCCAACGCGCGGCATCGATGTGGGGGCGAAACACGAAATTTATAACGTGATCTATGAGCTGGCAAAACGCGGTGTGGCGGTGTTGTTCGCCTCCAGCGATCTGCCTGAGGTACTCGGCGTGGCCGACCGCATTGTTGTGATGCGTGAGGGAGAAATCGCCGGTGAATTGCTTCATGAACAGGCGAATGAACAACAGGCGTTGAGTCTCGCCATGCCGAAAGTTAGCCAGGCTGTCGCCTGAGTAAGGAGTTAATGATGTCCTCTGTTACTACATCCGGAGCGCCGAAATCGAAATCGGCCTTCAGTTTTGGCCGCATCTGGGATCAGTACGGCATGCTGGTGGTCTTTGCCGCACTCTTTGTCGCCTGCGCGATCTTTGTGCCCAACTTTGCCACCTTCATTAATATGAAAGGACTGGGGCTGGCCATTTCCATGTCCGGTATGGTGGCCTGCGGGATGCTGTTCTGTCTGGCCTCGGGCGATTTCGACCTGTCAGTGGCCTCCGTCATTGCCTGTGCTGGCGTCACCACGGCGGTGGTAATCAACATGACCGAAAGCCTGTGGATTGGCGTGCTGGCGGGTCTGCTGCTGGGCGTTATCAGCGGTCTGGTTAACGGGTTTGTGATTGCCCGCCTGAAGATTAACGCCCTGATCACCACGCTTGCGACCATGCAGATTGTGCGCGGTCTGGCCTATATCATCTCCGACGGTAAAGCGGTGGGGATTGAAGACGAGCGCTTCTTCACCCTGGGCTATGCGAACTGGCTGGGTTTGCCTGCGCCAATCTGGCTGACAGTGGCCTGTCTGATCCTGTTCGGCTTCCTGCTTAACCGCACCACGTTTGGCCGAAATACCCTGGCGATCGGCGGTAATGAGGAAGCGGCGCGGCTGGCGGGTGTACCGGTGGTGCGCACCAAGATCATTATCTTTGTGCTCTCCGGTCTGGTCTCGGCGGCAGCGGGGATTATTCTGGCATCGCGCATGACCAGCGGCCAGCCTATGACCTCCATCGGTTACGAGCTGATCGTCATTTCAGCCTGCGTGTTGGGCGGGGTTTCGCTGAAGGGCGGCATCGGAAAAATCTCATATGTGGTGGCCGGTATCCTCATTTTGGGGACGGTAGAGAACGCCATGAACCTGCTGAATATTTCGCCGTTCTCCCAGTATGTGGTTCGTGGCCTGATCCTGCTCGCAGCCGTGATTTTCGACCGTTACAAGCAAAAAGCGAAGCGTACCGTGTAACGTTCTTCCTGCCTTTTAATTGCTCAACTTATAACCTTAGTTGACGCCTGAACCGCCCCGCCAGTTCCGCTGGCGGGGCGGTTGTCAAATGGCGAGCGACGTCACACTGTCTATACTTACATGGCTATGAAAGAGGTAAAGGCGTTTACCTCTCGTAAACCGTAAGGAGGACCAGGGTGGCTGACTTGTTAACCGCACCGCCTGTACTGCCCGGACACTATGCTTTCTTTTTCGATCTCGACGGCACGCTCGCCGGGATAAAACCGCACCCCGACCAGGTGGTTATCCCGGAGGCGGTATTACAGGATTTGCATCAGCTCTCGCAAATGAATGAGGGAGCACTGGCATTGATATCAGGGCGCTCAATGGCCGAGCTGGATTTGCTCGCCAGTCCTTACCACTTTCCGCTGGCCGGTGTACACGGAGCGGAGCGCCGCGACATCCATGATCACACGCACATCGTTTCACTCCCCGATGCATTAATCGAAAAGCTGCAGGCGCAGCTCGCTGCTGCACTGGCTGAACTGCCGGGCACGGAGCTGGAAGCCAAAGGGATGGCCTTTGCCTTGCACTATCGCCAGGCACCGCAGCATGAAGAGGCCGTGCTTGCGCTCGCCGCCAGGGTCGCGCAGGCGCATCCTGAGCTGGCGCTGCAGCCGGGTAAATGCGTCGTGGAGCTTAAACCGAAAGGGATCAATAAAGGGGCTGCGATCGCCGCGTTTATGGCAACGCCGCCTTTCCGGGGCCGGACGCCCGTTTTTCTTGGGGATGACCTGACCGATGAGGCCGGGTTTCGTGTAGTGAATCAGGCCGGAGGGATCTCCGTGAAGGTTGGGCCTGGTGACACTGAAGCCGAATGGCGTCTGGCAAATGTGGCCAGCGTCTGGCAGTGGATATCTGACATCGCTAACCAGCAACAACAACAAATAGCGCAAAACAAAGGGGGAAACCATTATGGGTCGCTTAGTCGTCGTCTCTAACCGTATCGCACCGCCTGACGATAAAAAAGCCAGTGCAGGTGGGCTGGCGGTGGGGGTATTAGGTGCCTTAAAAGCTGCTGGCGGGCTGTGGTTTGGCTGGAGTGGTGACATCAGTGAGGAAGAAAAACCACTTAAAAAGGTGACGCGCGGCAACATCACCTGGGCGTCATTCGCCCTGAAAGAGAAAGATTATGACGAGTACTACTCCCAGTTCTCGAATGCCGTGCTGTGGCCCGCGTTCCACTACCGTCTGGACCTGGTCAAATTCCAGCGAGAATCGTTTGAAGGCTACAGCCGCGTCAATGCGCTGCTGGCGGATAAACTGCTGCCTTTAATCGAGGAAGACGATATTTTATGGATCCACGATTATCATCTGCTTCCCTTCGCCCGCGAGTTGCGAAAACGCGGAGTCAACAACCGCATCGGCTTCTTCCTCCATATTCCGTTCCCGACACCGGAAATTTTTACCGCACTGCCGCCGCATGAAGAGCTGCTGGAAGCGCTGTGTGATTACGATTTGCTGGGCTTCCAGACTGAGAATGACCGCATTGCGTTCCTGGATTCGGTATCGGGCAAAACACGCCTGATGACGAAAGGGGGCAAAACGCATACGGCCTGGGGTAAAACGTTCTATACCGAAGTCTATCCGATTGGGATAGAGCCGGATGAGATTGCTGAGCAGGCGTCTGGTCCGTTGCCGCCGAAGCTGGCGCAGCTTAAAAACGAGCTGAAACACGTGAAGAATATCTTCTCGGTGGAGCGTCTCGACTACTCCAAAGGGTTGCCGGAGCGCTTCCTGGCGTATGAAACGCTGCTGGATAAATATCCGCAGCACCACGGTAAAATCCGCTATACGCAGATTGCACCTACGTCGCGTGGGGAAGTGCAGGCCTATCAGGATATTCGTCATCAACTGGAGACGGAAGCAGGGCGCATCAACGGCCGCTACGGTCAGCTGGGCTGGACGCCGCTGTTTTATCTGAACCAACATTTTGACCGTAAGATCCTGATGAAGGTGTTCCGCTATGCCGACGTCGGCCTCGTAACACCGCTGCGCGACGGGATGAACCTGGTGGCAAAGGAGTATGTGGCGGCACAAGATCCGGCCGATCCGGGGGTGCTGGTGCTTTCTCAGTTTGCGGGAGCCGCGAATGAACTCACTTCAGCGCTCATCGTGAACCCTTACGACCGGGATGATGTGGCGAACGCGCTCAACCGTGCTCTGACGATGCCGCTGACGGAGCGTATTTCCCGTCATGCGGAAATGATGGATACGATCCGCGAGAACGATATTAATCACTGGCAGGCACGTTTTATTCGCGATTTGCGTAATATTGAGCCGCAAAGCCATGAAGGCGTTCTGCAAAAAAAGATCGCGACTTTCCCTAAACTGGCGTGATATTCCTCTGGGGGTTTAACGACCCCCAAGAGGCACCAACAGCACATCAACCAGGCTTGAGGCGACTATCGATTTCGCCGCGCAGGCCGCCCGTGAAATAAAGCTTTGGTTATGATTACCGCATATCACTAAATCAATTTTCTCTTTGCGACATACGTCGAGAATATGCGCATTCAGTTCACCTGTCGCAATGACGGTCTGATAAATGGGATATTGCGCTTTCTCCACCAGCTCCTGCAGAAATTGCTGCGTTTCTTCCTGTAATACCTCACGAATATCTTCCAGCATGGGGGCTGCCAGTTGATTGTACATCTCGGGTTCGGCCGCAAGGGTAATTAAGCTGATGCGCGCATTATGCGGGCGGGCGATGGACACCGCCCGGGCAACGAGTTGGTGACTTTCCGGTGAAACTGCAACAGAAACAAGAAGATGGGAGTAACTCATCACGCACTCCTTAGCTGTCTGAAAAACCGCGTCTGTGTCAGCATTACCGCGAAATCAGCACTTCTGCAAGAGGTGAATACGACATTAGTGTGAAGCTTCTCATAATTATTCATTAATTATTCTTATAAGAAGAATAACGGCAAACCGCGTGCAAATGAAAAAAATTAACAACTTAACGTAAATCACACATTTTGATGCGCGTGATGTTAAATCGTTTTAAAACGTTATAGACGCAATGTGAATGATCACGCGTTGAAACAAATTTTTCACCCCTCAAGCATAACTGTATGTTTTTCATAGGTAATGAAAATGTGGCCCTGAGATGTATAGCGTGTGAATTGTTGCGGTAGTCGCTATTGCTCAAAAAAGCAATCGCCATGCGCCTTCTGTTCGCACTTCTGCATGAGTATTCGTCCATAGAGAATATAAAATGGTCTTGATCGGTTAAAAAATAAACAAATTACAAGGCTCACTGATGGATTTATGGATGATATTCACTTAAATTATGTGACATGGATCACATTTTTTTTAAATTTGAGGATGGCTGCATTGTATGTGTCAAAACTGACGAGTAGAGTTTGCGTCGAATTAGGAAAAATCTTAGTTATTTGTAAGAAATGATAAAACATGTAAGAAGCGCATCCGCG
>NZ_JAMJFW010000047.1:0-33485 GCF_023544405.1 Enterobacter cloacae complex sp. OE43NF | reverse complement strand
AAAAAGGCAATCAGTTCGGGCACTTATAGACCTGGCCATTCATCTGGCTGGCGGTTGGCACGAAGCTGGATAACATTCCCTGCGTCGGGCTGCTTACCCCGTAAATCACGTTGCCACCCATCGCCGCGGCCTGGTTACGCAGGGCATTGGCCGCGCCACGCATAGAGCCGCCCTCTTCGCCGTGCTGACCCGACATCCAGTTGCTTTGCTCACCGGTTGCCGTGCCTAAAAACTGGCACTCGTTACCCGGCTTATCTTCCACAAAGCGAACGCCCTGACCCGCTGCAGTCAGCTCATTGCTGGAGCTACAACCCGCCAGCAGCAATGCTGCTCCTACAATCCCTGCACAGACTTTTACGCGCATGTTATTCCTCGTTTTCAATAAGCTGGACAGTAGTTGTCCGTGTGTAAACCTTATACTAAAAAGATGACCAAAAGAAAAACCTCCGTGCGTTTCTGCGAGATATCAAGCACGAATGGTGCCTTCGCCTCCCCTAAATGAATTCTGATAATCACCCTGCGGATATCGTTTTTTTATGCTTTTTCGTTTTTAGTGACAGGCCACCGGCTTATTTTTTGCGCGTGTGGTGACAGGGAAACATAAAAACAGGAGGCAACATGAGTGAAGTATCCCCGAATCAGGGGAAAGTGACGCGGGTAGGGTATCTCGCTTTCTTTCTAACCATCATTTTCTTTTCTGGCTTTTTCGCCAAAGCCACCGAATGGTGGCGAGTCTTTGATTTCACCGTACTGAACGGCACGTTTGGCCAGGTTAATGGCGAAGGCGCCGCAAGCGTCTCTTTTCGCGGCACAGGCGGTACCGGCGCAAAAGATGGCTTTCTGTTTGCGCTGGAACTTGCACCGTCTGTTATTTTGTCGCTGGGCATCATTTCAGTGACCGAAGGGCTGGGCGGGCTGCGGGCGGCACAGCAATTGATGACGCCCGTTTTGAAACCGTTGCTGGGCATTCCAGGCATTTGTTCTCTGGCGCTTATCGCCAATTTGCAAAACACCGATGCGGCTGCAGGTATGACCAAAGAGCTCGCCGATGAAGGCGTTATCAGCGACAGGGAACGAGCGATTTTCGCCACCTTTCAGACCAGCGGTAGCGCAATTATCACCAATTACTTCTCGTCCGGCGCGGCGCTGTTCACCAGCATCACCGTGCCGGTTATCACCCCGCTGGCAGTGATTCTTGTCTTTAAATTTATAGGTGCCAATTTTCTCAGAGCATGGATTGCGCACATGGAAACCCGTCAGATCAAGGAGAGAGAAGATGACCGCCGAAGTGCGTAAAAACCTGATGGATCTCTTTATCGACGGCGCTCGCCGTGGCTTTACCATCGCCACCACCAGCCTGCTGCCAAACGTCGTAATGGCCTTTGTGATCATCCAGGCGCTGAAGGTAACAGGATTGCTGGATATCGTTGGCCGCGTTTGCGAGCCGATTATGGCGCTGTGGGGGCTGCCCGGAGAAGCCGCCACCGTGTTGCTGGCGTCGGTGATGAGCATGGGCGGCGGCGTGGGCGTCTGCGCAAGCCTGGTGGTGGCAGGGTCGCTCAGCGGGCATGACGCCACCGTACTGCTTCCGGCTATCTATCTGATGGGTAATCCGGTGCAAAACACCGGCCGCTGTCTCGGTACGGCAGGGGTAAACCCTAAATACTATCCGCATATTATTGGCGTCTGCGTAATTAACGCTCTGCTCTCTATGTGGGTCATGCAACTGCTGTTCTAAAACAAAAAACCCCGGACAGCGATGCCCGGGGTTTTTTATTAAGAGGTAGATACGCCCAACGCCTGATGGCTGCCGGGCGAAGGGGGCAATTACATCATGCCGCCCATACCACCCATGCCGCCCATACCACCAGCAGCACCTAAGTCAGGTGCGTCGCCTTTAGGCAGGTCGGTCACCATGCACTCGGTAGTGATCATCAGGCCAGCTACAGATGCCGCATACTGCAGAGCAGAACGGGTCACTTTAGTTGGATCCAGGATACCGAAGTCGATCATGTTGCCGTATTCTTCTGTTGCCGCGTTGTAACCGTAGTTACCTTCGCCCGCTTTCACGTTGTTGGTAACAACAGATGGCTCTTCACCGGCGTTGGAAACGATCTGACGCAGAGGCGCTTCCATCGCGCGCAGCGCAACTTTGATACCCACGTTCTGGTCTTCGTTCTGACCGGACAGGCCAGCCAGTTTGGTGGCAACACGCACCAGCGCAACACCACCACCAGCAACCACGCCTTCTTCTACCGCAGCACGGGTCGCGTGCAGGGCATCGTCAACGCGTGCTTTTTTCTCTTTCATTTCAACTTCGGTAGCCGCACCGACTTTGATTACCGCAACACCGCCTGCCAGTTTCGCTACGCGCTCCTGCAGTTTTTCACGGTCGTAATCAGACGTTGCTTCTTCAATTTGCTTACGGATCTGAGCAACACGGCCCTGAATAGCGGACTCTTCACCCACGCCATCGATGATGGTGGTGGTGTCTTTGTTGATCACAACACGTTTCGCCTGGCCCAGGTCTTCCAGGGTCGCTTTTTCCAGCTCCATACCGATCTCTTCAGAGATTACGGTACCACCGGTCAGGGTAGCGATGTCCTGCAGCATAGCTTTACGACGGTCGCCGAAGCCAGGTGCTTTAACCGCAGCCACTTTCACGATGCCACGCATGGTGTTAACCACCAGGGTCGCCAGCGCTTCGCCTTCAACGTCTTCAGCGATGATAACCAGCGGCTTGCCTGCTTTCGCAACGGCTTCCAGCACTGGCAGAATTTCGCGGATGTTGGAGACTTTCTTATCAGCCAGCAGGATGAACGGGCTTTCCAGTTCAACAGCGCCAGTTTCTGGCTTGTTGATGAAGTATGGGGACAGGTAACCGCGGTCAAACTGCATACCTTCAACCACGTCCAGTTCGTCTTCCAGACCGGTACCGTCTTCAACGGTGATCACGCCTTCTTTACCGACTTTGTCCATCGCTTCAGCGATCAGTTTACCTACGGTTTCGTCGGAGTTAGCGGAGATGGTACCTACCTGAGCAATCGCTTTAGAGTCAGAGCATGGTACAGACAGCGCTTTCAGTTCTTCAACAGCGGACGCGACAGCTTTGTCGATACCACGTTTCAGATCCATTGGGTTCATGCCCGCAGCAACGGCTTTCAGACCTTCAGTGATGATTGCCTGCGCCAGTACAGTCGCGGTGGTGGTACCGTCGCCTGCAGCGTCGTTCGCTTTAGAGGCCACTTCTTTCACCATCTGCGCGCCCATGTTTTCGAACTTGTCTTCCAGCTCGATTTCACGTGCAACGGAAACACCATCTTTGGTGATGGTTGGCGCGCCGAAGGATTTATCCAGCACTACGTTACGGCCTTTCGGGCCCAGGGTGACTTTCACTGCGTCTGCCAGTACGTTTACGCCGCGGAGCATTTTTACACGAGCGTCGTTACCGAATTTTACGTCTTTAGCTGCCATGTTCTTATTTCCTCAAATTCGTACAGTTTCGTGCGTTAATTACGCTTCAACAATTGCCAGAATGTCGCTCTCGGACATGATCAACACTTCTTCATTGTCGATCTTCTCGGATTTCACGCCGTAGCCATCGTTGAAAATGACGATGTCACCAACTTTAACGTCCAGTGGCTGCACAGTTCCGTTTTCCAGGATGCGGCCCTTACCGACAGCGATGATTTCGCCACGCGTTGATTTTGCTGCTGCAGAACCCGTCAGAACGATGCCGCCAGCAGACTTGGTTTCAACTTCTTTACGTTTGACGATCACACGATCATGTAACGGACGAATACTCATTGATAGCTCTCCTTTGAGAAAGTCATTATCAGTTATGGATGACGCCGGGCCGCACACGGTTTTCCGGCTAGTGCCCTGAGAGATGGGGATAGCTTTTTACCCCTTCAAGGGGGAGTCGAAAAAAAATTTGCGAAAGTGTTACCATCGGCTCTCTTTGAATGGTGGCGGGACGATGTCAATGAGTGGACTCAAACAGGAGTTGGGGCTGGCGCAGGGGGTAGGTCTGCTCTCAACCTCCTTGTTAGGAACAGGGGTGTTTGCGGTGCCCGCACTGGCGGCGTTGGTTGCCGGTAATAACAGCCTGTGGGCGTGGCCGGTGCTGATTGTGCTGGTGTTCCCGGTTGCGATCGTGTTCGCCATTCTGGGAAGGCATTTTCCCAGCGCGGGCGGCGTGGCGCACTTTGTCGGCATGGCGTTTGGCCCACGACTGGAGCGCGTCACCGGCTGGCTGTTCCTTTCCGTCATTCCGGTTGGTCTGCCTGCGGCGTTGCATATCGCAACCGGCTTTGGGCAAGCGCTCTTCGGCTGGCATGACGAAGCACTGCTGCTGGCTGAACTGGGTACGCTGGCTATCGTCTGGTGTGTGGGCTCACGCGGGGCCAGTTCCAGCGCTAACCTGCAGACGATCGTCGCGGTGCTGATTGTCGCGCTCATCGCCGCTATCTGGTGGGCAGGTGATATTCGCGTCGAGGAGATCCCCTTCCCGGCCATCACCGATATCAATCATGCGCAGCTCTTCGCTGCGCTGTCAGTCATGTTCTGGTGTTTTGTCGGTCTGGAAGCGTTCGCCCATCTGGCGTCGGAGTTTAAGCATCCCGAGCGCGATTTTCCGCGAGCCCTGATGATTGGCCTGTTGGTCGCAGGCACGGTTTACTGGGCCTGTACTGTGCTGGTGTTGCACTTCGACGCCTTTGGCGCAGATAAAGCAGCCGCCGCTTCGCTGCCGGGTATCGTGGTGCAGCTGTTTGGCGTAAAAGCGCTGTGGGTGGCCTGTGTGATTGGCTATCTGGCCTGTTTTGCCAGCCTCAATATTTATATCCAGAGCTTTGCGCGGCTGGTGTGGTCTCAGGCGCGCAATAAACCGCAGAGCCGTCTTGCGCAGTTGTCTAAACGTCAGCTGCCGTTAAATGCGCTGAATCTCGTGCTGGGAAGTTGCGTCGTGAGCACGTTGTGCATTTACGCGCTTAAGATCAATCTGGATGCGCTAATCATCTATGCCAACGGCATATTTATTATGATCTATCTGCTGTGCATGCTGGCGGGTTGTCGTCTGTTGAAGGGTCGCTATAAAGCACTGGCCGTTGTCGGGGGAGTGCTTTGCCTGCTGTTGCTGATGATGGTGGGATGGAAGAGTATGTACGCCGTCGTCATGCTGGCAGGGCTGTGGGTGGCGCTTTAGTCGCGCCCGGTAAGCGAAGCGTCACCGGGCAAAGTCATTACCGATCGTCTTTATGATCCAAACGGTCGTGTTGGTCATCCTTACGCTGGTATTCCCCTTCAAACGTATCACCCGGGCCGGTGCTGAACCCGCCACCCGGCATCCGGCTAAAGCGCAGATGCGGCAGCAGCTTCATAGTCAGGTGTTTTTGCACCGGCGGCAACAGCAGCAGCAGACCGAGGAAGTCGGTGAAGAAGCCCGGCAGGATCAGCAGCAGACCGGCAATAATCAGCGATACGCTTTTGATCATCTCGGCC
The DNA here is from genome assembly GCF_023544405.1 of Enterobacter cloacae complex sp. OE43NF. Lineage (NCBI taxonomy): Bacteria > Pseudomonadati > Pseudomonadota > Gammaproteobacteria > Enterobacterales > Enterobacteriaceae > Enterobacter > Enterobacter cloacae complex sp. OE43NF. Next base: position 27,983 of record NZ_JAMJFW010000047.1, on the reverse strand, counting down.
GCCGGGCTCTCGCCTGCGGCCATCTTCTGCTGCATTAACAGGAAATTTTTGAAACCCTGATTACGCACCAGCGACATGCCGATGACGGAGGTGAAAATCACCAGAATCAGCGTCAGCAGGACGCCCAGCACATGGGCGACCTGGATAAAAATCGAAATCTCAATGTAAACATAGAGAAAGAAAGCAATAAACGGTATCCAGCGCACTGGCATCTCCTGTGTGGCAGGTGCCTTTTGGCCCCTGTCTGAATGTGTTCGCGACACGCGTCTGTAAGAGATGAGGACGGTTAGCTAAAATTCAATCGGTTTGCACGGATATTTTTTTTGGAAATATTAAAGCGGTGACCCATTTCACAGATTAATAATTATCATGGAATCGGGTCGATAATAAGTGATCCAGCTTACGGCAATTCGCTATCATCAGCATATGATCTCGAGCAATTGGCCGATTGAGGGAATAATCGTCGGTCAGAAAATATTCAAAACCACATAAATACTGTGTGTTTAGTACAATCCATCGGCAGCTTGAAAAGAAGGTTCACATGTTAAACAACATTCGTATCGAAGAAGACTTGTTGGGTACCAGGGAAGTTCCAGCGGATGCCTACTACGGTGTCCACACTCTGAGAGCGATTGAAAACTTCTACATCAGCAACAGCAAAATCAGCGACATTCCTGAGTTTGTCCGTGGCATGGTGATGGTGAAGAAAGCGGCAGCGCTGGCAAACAAAGAGCTGCAAACCATTCCTAAAAGCGCGGCAAATGCGATTATCGCGGCCTGCGATGAAGTGCTGAACAACGGCAAATGCATGGACCAGTTCCCGGTTGACGTCTATCAGGGCGGCGCGGGCACCTCCGTCAACATGAACACCAACGAAGTACTGGCAAATATCGGCCTGGAGCTGATGGGCCACCAGAAAGGTGAATACCAGTACCTGAACCCGAACGATCACGTCAACAAATGTCAGTCCACTAACGACGCCTACCCAACCGGCTTCCGCATCGCGGTTTATGCCTCCGTTGTGAAACTGGTCGACGCCATCAACCAGCTGGGCGACGGTTTCCAGCGCAAAGCGGTTGAGTTCCAGGACATTCTGAAAATGGGTCGTACCCAGTTGCAGGATGCGGTGCCAATGACCCTCGGTCAGGAATTCCACGCGTTTAACGTGCTGCTGAATGAAGAAACCAAAAACCTGCTGCGCACTTCCGAGCTGCTGCTGGAAGTGAACCTGGGCGCCACCGCCATCGGTACACGTCTGAACACGCCGGACGGTTATCAGCAGCTGGCGGTTCAGAAACTGGCTGAAGTCTCTAACCTGCCAGTCGTACCTGCAGAAGATCTGATTGAAGCCACCTCCGACTGCGGCGCCTACGTCATGGTACACAGCGCCCTGAAACGTCTGGCGGTGAAACTGTCCAAAATCTGTAACGACCTGCGTCTGCTCTCTTCCGGCCCACGCGCTGGCCTGAACGAAATCAACCTGCCAGAACTGCAGGCCGGTTCGTCCATCATGCCAGCGAAAGTGAACCCGGTAGTGCCAGAAGTGGTGAACCAGGTTTGCTTCAAGGTTATTGGTAACGATACGACCGTAACCATGGCCTCTGAAGCCGGTCAGCTGCAGCTGAACGTCATGGAGCCCGTGATTGGCCAGGCGATGTTCGAATCTATCCACATCCTGACTAACGCCTGCTATAACCTGCTGGAAAAATGCATCAACGGCATTACCGCGAATAAAGAAGTCTGCGAAGGCTACGTGTACAACTCCATCGGGATCGTCACCTACCTTAACCCGTTCATTGGCCACCATAACGGCGACATCGTCGGTAAGATTTGCGCCGAAACCGGTAAGAGCGTGCGTGAAGTCGTACTGGAGCGCGGACTGTTGACCGAAGCCGAGCTGGACGATATCTTCTCCGCCCAGAACCTGATGCACCCGGCATATAAAGCGAAACGATACACCGATGAAAGCGAACAGTAACCGTTCAGGCTAAGCTTCCGAAAGGCACGTCACTTGTGACGTGCCTTTTTTCTTTTTAGGCGTTACCAAAATACAACAATTCAATATCAACTTGTTAATAAGCAAGGCAGGTCCTTATGTTTGGAGCAGAACTCGTCATCGTCCTGTTGGCGATTTATTTGGGAGCAAGACTCGGGGGTATCGGCATCGGTTTTGCCGGCGGTCTCGGGGTGCTCGTTCTTACCCTTATCTTTCAGATTAAACCCGGCGCAATCCCGTTTGACGTTATCGAAATCATCATGGCAGTTATTGCCGCTATCGCCGCCATGCAGGTGGCTGGCGGTATGGACTACCTGGTGAGTCTGGCGGAGCGTATGCTGCGCCGTCATCCTAAATACATTACCTTCCTTGCCCCGCTGGTGACCTGGTTCATGACCATTCTCGCCGGTACCGGTCACACTGCCTTTTCCACGCTGCCGGTGATTACCGAAGTGGCGAAAGAACAGGGTATCCGTCCATCTCGCCCGCTCTCTATTGCGGTAGTGGCGTCCCAAATTGCGATTACCGCCTCGCCTATCTCAGCGGCAGTAGTGTTCTTCGCCGGAATCCTGGAACCCATGGGTGTGAGCTATCTGACGCTGCTGGCGATCTGTATTCCGGTAACGTTGATTGCAGTCATGATCACCGCCGTGCTGTGTAACTTCCTCGGCGCTGAACTGAAAGACGATCCGGTTTATCAGGAACGTCTGGCCAAGGGCGAAGTGAGCTTGCGCGGTAGCCAGGTCTTCAAACTGAAGCCGCATGCGAAACGCTCCGTGGTGCTGTTCCTGATCGGTATCGTGGCGGTGATGTTCTACGCGACGGCCATCAGTGACACAGTAGGCCTCATCCAGAACCCGGTTCTGCCGCGTAACGAAGCGATTGTGGTATTCATGCTGACCATCGCAACCCTGATCAGCATCACCTGTAAAATCGATACCAGCGAAGTGCTGAATGCCAGCACCTTTAAATCCGGTATGAGCGCCTGCGTGTGCGTGCTGGGTGTGGCATGGCTCGGTGATACCTTCGTAAAAGCGCACATCAGCGATATCCAGACCGTTGCGGGTGACCTGCTGCACAACTACCCATGGCTGCTGGCGGTGGTACTGTTCTTTGCCGCTACCCTGCTTTATTCTCAGGCTGCCACGACCAAGGCGCTGATGCCTGCGGCTCTGATGCTGGGCGTAACGCCACTGACGGCCATTGCCTCGTTTGCTGCCGTTTCTGCCCTGTTCGTTCTGCCCACTTATCCAACCCTGCTGGCGGCGGTTGAAATGGATGACACCGGTTCAACCCGCATCGGTAAGTATGTGTTTAACCATGCGTTCCTGATCCCGGGTGTGGTCGCGATTACGCTGTGCGTGATCCTCGGCTTTATCATCGGCGGCGTCGTGCTGTAAACCGTTTCGGGTTGTAAAAATAGTTAAAATCGGGCCGCTCTGCGGCCCGTTTCATTAATGACCAATCGCCTTGCGTGATATAGTGACCACTTTCGTGATGAGGAGGTCGACTTGTGAACACGCCTGATGCTGTTGTCGTATTGTGTACCGCCCCTGATGAAGCTTCCGCCCAGGATCTCGCCGCCAAAGTATTGGCCGAAAAACTGGCTGCCTGTGTAACCCTCCTCCCCGGAGCGACCTCCCTTTATTATTGGGAAGGCAAACTGGAGCAGGAGTATGAAGTCCAGATGTTGCTCAAAACCAACCCGGCAAACCAGCAGGCGCTTCTTGACTGCCTCAAATCTCATCATCCTTACCAAACTCCGGAACTGCTGGTATTGCCAGTGCTCCACGGTGATAACGATTATCTCTCATGGCTCAACGTTTCCTTACGCTGATCCTGCTGCTGTGCAGCACGTCAGCCTTTGCCGGGTTGTTTGACGCGCCCGGCCGTTCGAACTTTATTCCTGCCGATCAGGCATTTGTTTTCGATTTCCAGCAAAACCAGCATGACCTCAACCTCACCTGGCAGGTGAAAGAGGGCTATTACCTGTATCGTAAGCAGGTCAGTATCACACCCGCTCAGGCAAGCGTGGGCGCGCTGCAACTGCCTGCGGGAGAATGGCACGAGGATGAGTTTTACGGCAAAAGCGAGATTTATCGCCAGCACTTAAGCGTGCCCGTAACGGTGCAACAGGCAGACAAAGGCGCTACGCTCACCGTCACTTACCAGGGCTGTGCCGATGCAGGCTTCTGCTATCCCCCAGAAACCAAGGTCGTTCCGCTTAGTGAAGTTAAAGCGTCTGCCGCCAACGTTGCTCCTCTTCCTGCAGAGGTCAAGCGTGAAGGTGAGCCTGCGTCAGACCTCCCTTTCTCCGCGCTCTGGGCCTTGCTGATAGGTATCGGCATCGCCTTCACGCCATGCGTACTGCCGATGTACCCGTTGATCTCCGGGATAGTGCTGGGCGGAAAACAGCGTCTTAGCACCGCCCGCGCGCTACTGCTTGCCTTTATTTACGTGCAGGGAATGGCGTTAACCTATACGGCACTCGGCCTCGTGGTTGCGGCGGCCGGCTTACAGTTCCAGGCGGCTCTTCAGCACCCTTATGTCCTTATCGGCCTGTCGGTGGTGTTTATCCTGCTGGCATTGTCGATGTTTGGCCTGTTCACCCTCCAACTGCCATCTTCCCTGCAAACCCGCTTAACGCTGCTCAGCAACCGCCAACAGGGGGGTTCAGCGGGTGGCGTGTTTGCGATGGGAGCTATCGCCGGGCTGATTTGTTCGCCCTGCACCACTGCTCCGCTTAGCGCGATTCTGCTCTATATCGCCCAGAGCGGTAATATGTGGCTTGGCGGCGGTACGTTGTACCTTTACGCGCTTGGGATGGGTCTACCGCTGATCCTGGTCACGGTATTTGGCAACCGCCTGCTGCCGAAGAGCGGGCCGTGGATGGAGACGGTGAAAACCGCGTTTGGCTTTGTCATTCTGGCGCTGCCGGTCTTCCTGCTGGAGCGTATTGTCGGTGACGTCTGGGGGATGCGCCTGTGGGCGATGCTCGGCGTAGCGTTCTTCTCCTGGGCGTTTATCGTCAGTCTGGGGGCAAAAAGCGCGTGGATGCGTCTGGTACAAATCGTCCTGCTCGCCGCTGCGCTGGTGAGCGTGCGTCCACTTCAGGATTGGGCATTTGGCACGCCAGTGGCTCAGAACCAGGCGCATCTGAATTTCATCCAGATTAAGAACGTGGATGATCTTAACCAGGCTCTGGCCCAGGCGCGCGGCAAACCGGTGATGCTCGATCTCTTCGCAGACTGGTGCGTTGCCTGCAAAGAGTTTGAAAAGTACACCTTTAGCGACCCGCAGGTGCAAGGTGCACTAAACGGGACCGTTCTGCTTCAGGCAAACGTGACCGCCAACAATGCGCAGGATAAAGCCCTGCTGAAGCAACTTAACGTGCTCGGGCTGCCGACCATTCTGTTCTTCAATCAACAGGGTGAAGAACAGCCAGGGCAGCGTGTAACCGGGTTTATGGAAGCGGCGGCTTTCAGCGCGCATTTGCGCGATCGCCAACCGTAAACAACACTTTAAACGGGACAACCGTTGGGAATAACGGAGGAGAGAACCGTGCAACGCGAAGACGTACTGGGACAAGCCCTGCAATTACTTGAGATTCAAGGGATCGCCAGCACCACGCTTGAGATGGTAGCCGACCGTATCGATTACCCTCTGGATGAGCTTACGCGCTTCTGGCCCGATAAAGAGGCGCTGCTTTATGATGCCCTGCGCTACCTCAGCCAGCAGGTTGATATCTGGCGCAGGCAGCTGATGTTGAATGAAGAGCTGACCGCCGAACAGAAGCTGCTGGCGCGCTATACCGCGCTGACGGAATGTGTAAGTAACAACCGCTATCCGGGTTGTCTGTTTATCGCCGCCTGCACGTACTACCCCGATCCAGGCCATCCGATCCATCAGCTGGCGGATCAGCAAAAACGGGCGGCGCACGACTTCACCCACGAACTGCTGACAACGCTTGAAGTGGATGATCCGGCAATGGTGGCAAAGCAAATGGAGCTGGTGCTGGAAGGCTGCCTGAGCCGTATGCTGGTAAATCGTAGCCAGGCCGATGTGGATACCGCTCACCGCCTGGCAGAGGACATCCTGCGCTTTGCCCAGTGCCGCATGGGCGGCGCGTTGACGTAAGCGTAATTTGACCTGTTTGCTTCAGAAGTCAGCGCATTGCCGCAAACTTAAGCAGTTGAACAGCTTTTCCAGAAATAGTGTTGACGATCGGGCGGGATTGCGGTTTAATGCGCTCCGTTGCCCGGATAGCTCAGTCGGTAGAGCAGGGGATTGAAAATCCCCGTGTCCTTGGTTCGATTCCGAGTCCGGGCACCACTATTTAAAGAACCCAGCCTATGGCTGGGTTTTTGCTTTTCAGCGCCAAAACACCGGGGGCATTCCCCTCAGATGACTTTCAACGTCAAACTATTCACGCTTCCTCATCTACTCTCCATGGCCCCTCGGTGCATGATTCACTCGAACGTAAAGCAGGGCATTTAGCTGCAATACAACAATATTATTTTGAATCAAAAAACATGAATTCATAAGTATTAATACAGGAACGTTAATACATTTATTGGGAATTTTCTTAACGTCCTGCGAGATTATAATTAGTATTTTTCAAAAGTCTTAGATATATCTATTTGACTTCCGTGCCATTGTTGCAAATAAAAATACCCCTTGTTAGAATGCAAACATAATTATGTCGCATCCTTTGACAAAAACCACTGATGATGCTTTTGCATTTTATCCCGTATAACCTGGCCATATTTTTCCAGCGGAAGAAGTAAGTGTCTAACTTTATAAATTGAAATACCGCACAGATTGGCAAGCTCCCTCGTGGACAGTCCCTGCGTGCTATGATCTTTAAGTAAATTGAGAATCAACATTTGTTCCGGGCCTCTGATCATCGCCAGACCACTTATTCCCATTTCCGCCGCTAACATCTGCAGATTGTCGTGAGGTGCGTTGTAGCCTGGATGTACAGCCTCCGGGTTGTATGAACACAGTGAGAGTTTCATTGTCGACTCCTGAGTTTTGAAGGAGTTAGCAGTATGAAATCCCTTGAGTCAACCAGCAACATTAGCTTCAAATGAAAGTAAAAACAGGGTTTTTATCTGGCTTTCATACTGTTTTATCGAAAACAGTCGGTATGTGAGAGAAAAGTAGGGCTTAGGGAGGAGAGGGATATGAGGTACGATATTGAGGGATTTATCACTTTTGATACGGAGGATGCATCTCTCCTTAATGTGCTTACCGGGGATTGCGTTGAATTATCTCAGACATCGACGCGTCTATTAGCAGAATTACTCAATCACCGCGGCGATATCCTGTCCAGAAGTGAAATTTTTCATTCCGTGTTTGATCAGTACGGCGCCAGAGCATCAAATAGTAACCTCAATCAATATATCTCAACGTTACGCAGAAATCTGAACGACCTGGGCGTGGAAAAAGAGATTATCACTACCGTTCCCCGCATTGGTTTTAAGATTGCAGATGATGTCATCATCCATAACGACCGCGAGTATCGAACCCCGTTCCTGGAAGAAAAAACCTCAGAAGCCACGCGCAACCCCCCTCCTCCTTCGGTGTTTGAAAGGATAGCCCGAATAATCGCGCTAGGTATTGTGTCAATCCTTTTAGTAATAAGGCCTCACACCGTCGATTCAGGGAATAACGTACATAAAATAGTTGATGACCAATGCATCATTTTTACATCCCCCGCACTGTCGCTATGGGATGTAAAAAATAGCTTTCATTTTACAACACAACCATTCGACTGTTCGCAGCCAAAAGAACTGTACCTTTACAAGAAGCAGATAAATGGAACCTTAGGTAACATTATACAATTGCTACTCGTTGAGTGTGATAACGGTAACTGCGAAAGTTTTTATTACAGAGAAAAAAACAATGTCTAAGCGCGTCTTTTTCCTGTTGCTATGCCTCGCTCTCTTCCTGGCGGGGGGGATGTATTCATTTACCAGCCCCGCTGTTTTCTCCTGCGAATCGCAATTTTCTGTCGTACAAAACATTAACGGCAAAAGTGTCCATGCTGAAGGGCTGATTTTTATCAACATGGCGAACGATCATATCCTCATGAATATCGATGGGTTACTCTCTCATGACAATAAAAACCAACTGATTTCGCGAACGCTCAAGATAAAATACAAAAAATTTAACCCCAGCGCGAATTTATATCAAGTCACGAGCGTCCGCACCCTGCGCGACAGCACAGATAATATTGATGACACTGTCGCCATAAACTTATTATTTGGCAAAGGGCCAGACGACAAAATAATTTACCTTAATAAACTCAATAATAATACATTACTCTTTGGTAACCACACATTTCCGCAGTATGGTTGCAAACGAAAATAATTTGTGTGGTTTTCTTTAACGAAGCACAGCGTAAGTTAAATTTTCAATATCATGAATATAAAATTAATAGAATCACTGGCTTGCATCTCAAAAATAATAGACATGATCAACCCTCGGCTTAACTTGCATCATGTCAGAACGGCGTATATTGCCTGGCTCCTGGCACGAGAGTCGCAGTTTACGCCTGCGCAATGTCGGAAAACCCTGCTGGCGGCCCTGCTTCATGATATTGGAGGACTGAATGAAGAGTCTCGCCTCCAGCCTATGAGCTATTACGATAATGAACTCAATAACCACGCTGCTGTGGGAGCGGAATTGCTGGCCAGTGTCCCTTTACTGAATCCGCTGAACGCCATTGTGCGATATCATCATACCCACTGGAATAATGGTCGGGGGCGTGTGTTAATGGTATTAAAACCCCGAAAGAAAGCCATATCATTTATCTGGCCGATCGTCTGGATGTATTAATCTCTCACTACCGGGCCAGCGATGTCATCACCGCACAAGAAGAAATTATAAAAATTATTGTCAGCGGTGAGAACGACCTGTTTCAACCTGACTATATCCATGCCTTCCAAAGGGTCGCAAGCAGGGATCATTTTTGGCTAAGAATTCAATCAACAGAGTTTGACGATTATATTAAAGAAATCCCCCGCATTCATAACGACACCCTCTCATTACACAACTTTCGCGATATCGCCGGTATGCTGGCGTTTATTATAGATGGATTCAGTCAACATGGGGTTCAGCACTCTCTGGTGGTCGGGCGAATATCGGGATACCTTGCCAGAGAAATGGGTATTCCTCCCGTGCAGTGTTTAAAGATTGAAATCGGAGGGCTATTGCATAATCTCCCGAGCCTGGCCCTGTGCGCCACACCGGCACAGACCGATGAGGGAAAAGCAGTTTGGGATGAGCTCTATCCTATTGAGGCAATAAGAGACATAGCAGGATGGTGTCAGCTTCAGAAATCCGTAGAAGCAAAATCCGCTTATCCGCCGGAAGTGACGATTATCAAAGCCAGCATTTGGCTGGCCTCGTTACTTCAGGGGGTCACGCTATCGTCCGAATTTAAGGCCCGGGTAGGTGAAACGGCGGAAATCGCCCCCGCGCTGGCGGGTATCGTGCAGCAACACAGTGCGATTTTATTACAGATATTCCATGAGTCGGTCAAAGAACGACGCGCTCTGGTACAGCGAATTAATCAACTGACCCTGTCATGAGCCGCGGGAAGTCGCCCTTCTCGCGGCTGCCTTAACTCAGGCTGACAGCCCTCCGTCCAGCACCAGCGTTTGCCCGGTGAGATAGCGGCTTCCTTCTCCGGCCAGAAAGGCAACAGCGTGCGCCACGTCCTGCGTTTGCCCCAGACGGCGTAAGGGAATGCTCTGCCGCATGGCTTTCAGGCGGGCTTCAGGGATAGCCTCAACCATTTCACCTTCAATCAGTCCCGGCGCCAGACAGTTAACCCGAATGCCAAAGCGTCCCATCTCCTGCGCCAGCGAACGCGTCAGGCCAATCATTGCGGCCTTACTGGCTGCATAGGCCGTTTGGCCGCTATTGCCCTTTATTGCCGTTACGGACGACATCAATACCACAGCTCCGCTCCCCTGCATCATCATGGCGGGTAAAAGCGTTCGGTTCCAGTTCACGAGCGCAACCAGGTTGTTCGTTAGCACATCCTGCCAGTCGCGTGCCGTTTGATGAATATGCAGTGCGTCACGGGTCATTCCGGCGTTGTGTACAATGGCCGCTGGTGCGCCAAACTCGTCAAGTAGCGACGTCGCCAGCCGTTGGACATCCGCCTCATCGCGGCCATCGCAGCGGTAACCTTTTACCCAGGTTGCCGTGCGCAGACCTTGCGCCTGCGCCAGCGTACGGCCAATTCCGGCCTCATTGCGGCCGGTAAACACAATGTTCCACTCGGGCAGAAGGTGGCTTACCAAAGCCTGTCCGATTCCTCTGCTGCCGCCGGTGATCAACATCCATCTCTTTATCATCTCAGCCAGCCATTTCCTGGTCGATGTACAGACTCAAATCGCGAAGGGTCATATGCGGCTTTTTCATAAACATTTCGGCCGTAAGCGTCACGTTAAACTCGCGTTTCGCCAGTACCATCAGTTCAACATAATCGAGGCTGTCAAGTTCCAGCTGCGGCAGCGTCGTGTCCGGTGTCAGTGCCTCCAGCGGCAGATCTTTTGCATCAGCAATCATTTCGCTGATTTTGCTGTAGATGATTTCATACGAGTTCATTTGCATTTCCTTTTGTCAGCGGGCCAACTTTCAGCGTCACGGCACTGCTGATGTAGTGTTGTTGATAGCGGGTTTGCGCAGCAATTCGCACCACTGCGCCATATCTAAGATCGCCAACCACCGTGGCGGGTAATGTCTCTATCTCAAGCGGTTCCGGTAAAGGCACCGTCTGCCAGGGCGCGAGCAGATGGCTGTCAAAAACAACCTCCTGATGGGTCTGGACAACGGGATAGCGGGTAAACAACGCCTCCAGCGTATGGCCAGACGGTATCAGCGGTGCGATGTCTTTCTGATGTAACAGCGCGGTATCCTGAAGAAGATGGCGAAACAGCAGGGCATCAAGAAAATGCCACTGCTGTGCGTGGGGAAGCAGGGGCAAAAACGTCTGATGTAGCGCGGCAATGGTTGATGCGCCGAGTTCTCGCTGACTTTCTGCTTCTGCCACAGCAAAAAGGTTAACCGGCGCGATAGCACATGAAAGGCAGACCGTTTGAGCGGTAAGATCGTACACGGAGGCTGAAACAGGCTTGTTGGGATCGCACATCAGAAGATAAGTGGTATCCCGCCACAGCGGCCTGCGCAACCGCACGGTACACTTCAGAAAGGATGAGCGGCGAACTTCCGGACTGATGAACCGTTTGACATCCAGCAGGGCGCGCATACCGTGCACGCTGAGCCGGCTTCCACCCTGCGATTTCACCCAGGCTTTATCAAAATGCACGGGGTTGTAATCCCCTGAAAATGCAGCCCATAGCCGCGCATCCTGTTGGCTGTAACGCAGCGTCATCATGAATGTTTCTCCAGAATCAACGCCGCGTTTGCGCCACCAAACCCAAAGCTCAGGTTGAGCGTACGGCGGATAGTGGCGTGACGATGCCCTTCAACGACATAATCCAGATCACAGCACTCATCCGCATGCTGAAAATTGGTCGTCGCGGGGATAATGCCGTTGGCAATGGCCTGCAGGCAGACGATGCTCTCGAACGCGCCTGCGGCTGAAATTAAGTGCCCGGAGTAAGACTTCGTGCTGGAAATGGGAACAGTCCAGACCGCCTCCCCCAGCGCCATTTTTAGCGATTGCGTTTCGTTGATGTCATTAAGCGGTGTCGAAGTACCATGAGCGTTAATATAGTCCAGGTGCTCGGGTTCAAGTCCGGCCTGCCGCAGCGCGGAGATGATGGTTTGCACGCGCGCAAGGCAGTCTTCAGCGGGCGAGGTAAAATCCCAGGCGTCAGAGAAATTGGCGTAACCCGTAATTTCGCCAAGAATGGTCGCGCCGCGCGCAAGCGCCCCCTCGCGCGACTCCAGACACAGTACCGCCGCCCCCTCCGACAGCACGAACCCATTACGGTGGGCACTGAAAGGACAGCTGGCGCGCTGCGGATCCTGCGTTTCTTTACTTAACGCCCCTAATACGTCGATATTCCAGATCGCGCAGGGACTGGTCAGCGACTCCCCGGCCCCCGCCAGCATCATCTGCGCTCTGCCGGTGCGGATCACCTCGTAGGCTTCGCCAATGGCGATGGTTCCCGTCGCACAGGCCGCTACCACGGTGTTCTGGAAGCCGTTGAGCCCCCAGAACTGGCTACAGGCGGCAGTGGTGACGCTAGGCATCGAATAAAAACAGTTAAACGGCGAGGCGAAGCCCGTTGCCGAAAAATCGCTCTGCGCATCGTAGCTTTCGTCCAGCCCTCCCCAGCCGGTCCCCATGATCGCGCCGCAGTCTAGCGGGCTATAGAACTCCTGCGGTGGCTGGCCGCCAAAAGCCATCGCCATGGCCTGACGCGCCGCGCCAAACGTGAGCCGGGCAAAACGCGGCAGACGGCGTCTGACGGCGGCAGGAACCCCAATCAGGCTTGGTTCGTTGTCCACCAGCCCGAGAAAATGGGTTTTGATATTCCGCGCCGTGTAATCGACGTAGCGATAGCCCAGCCGATAGTCCATGATCGCCTGCCAGCTCTCACCAGCCGTCACGCCAAGGGGGGTAACGGCCCCATAGCCGGTAACAACCACCCGATTATCTCCATTTTTCAGCTTCATCTTTTATCATCCTGTTTTGCGTGTCGCCCCCTTGTGCCAGCCAGAGCTGCAGCGTGGCGTAAAGGTAGTCGTACTGGGTTTGCGCGAGGGCGTTCTCTGTGTTCAGCAGATCGTCCTGCGCGTTGAGCAGCGTCTGGAAATCCACCGCACCTGCGCGATAACGGCTTTCCGTAAGGGATAATCGCCGCTGGCTAAGCGCCAGCGACTGATGGAGTCGGCTGCGTTGCTCATCTGCACTCAGCCGGTTTTCCATAGCCTCATCCACTTCAGCGAGTGCGGTATAGGCGGTAGAACGAAACGCGATCGCGGCCTGTTTTATCGCTAAATCTGCCTGCGCAACGGTGAGCTGACGGGTGTTCCACTGGATAAACGGCAAGGCCAGCGCGGCCCCTGTCGTACGGATAGGATCGCGGAACCACTGGCTAAAAACCTGGCTCCCGGCATTCAGAGACGCATCAAGCGAAAGCGTGGGGTAGAACTGCAGGCGAGCCGCGTCGTAACCCGCAAGCGCGGCTCGCAGGCGCGACTCAGCAGCCTGAATATCTGGCCGCTGAGCGATCACCCGTAGCGGCGTTTTTTGTGCCACAGGCACCTGCTGATACACGTCCAGCTCGCGCAATTCATCGGCATGTTGTTCCGCCGGCCTGTTAAGCATCAGTGCCAGCGCACTGCGTGTGTTCTGGCGCTGCTGAACCAACGTTCTGAGCTGATTTTGCCGCGCCAGCAGCGCCTGCTGTGCTTGCAGAACATCAAGTTGCCCCACCTTTCCGGCGTTAAACCATGAGGACACCTGTTGCACGGTCTGTTCAGAGACAGTCAGACCGTCACGCTGATGGCGGATCTGCTGGTTATACAAGGCGATACGCCAGTAAAGCTGAGCGGTGAGGCCCATCGTTGAGAGAACGGTTGCACGGTAATCCTGCTCGCTTGCCCTGGCCTGCCATTCGCTTTGCTCACGGGTGCGCGCCAGTTTTCCCCACAGGTCCAGCTCCCAGGCGATGGCAACACTGCCGCTGTAGTTCTCCTGTGGAGGTGCCCCCCGACGCACATTTTTACTGTTACTGGCGGCTCCACTCACTCTGACGTCGGGGGAGATGTTGGTGCTGGTGAGTCCTGCCGCAACGCGTGCTTGCTGCAGCGTGAGGGCTGCCGCTGCAAGATCGTTATTGCTTTCCAGTACCTGTTCAATCACCCGAGACAGGCGGGGATCGCTAAAACGCCAGCCGTTTTCCGTCCCCTTTTCCGCCATCGTGGGCCACTGTGTGGGCAATGACAGCAGCGGGCGCTGGTAGTCGCTGCGGGTCATCGCGCGGCAACCCGCCAGGAGTAGCAGTACGGCTAAAAAGAGGTATCGTGTCATTCGCGAGCCAGCGCCTCCGTAGGGGAAAGGCGAGCCGCGCTGCGCGCCGGGAAATAACCAAACGTGAGGCCGATCGCAGCAGAAAAACCGCAGGCCATCAGCACCGGGAATACGGTAAATACCATTGAAAAGGCGTCCGTCACGAAGGCAAAAATATGCCCTGCCAGCCAGGCGCCTGACACCCCCACCAGGCCACCGAGCACGCAGATCATCACCGCCTCAATGAGAAACTGGTTCATGATGTCTGCGGGTCGAGCCCCCACGGATAATCGAATGCCGATTTCATGCGTCCGCTCCGTCACCGACACCAGCATGATATTCATCACACCCACGCCGCCCACCAGCAGCGAGATAGCCGCGATCGCTGTAATCAGAAGCGACATGGAGTCCGACGTTTTTTGCATGGCATTCGCCAGCCGATCGTCGGTTTGTATAAAGAAATCTTTTCGTCCGTGTTCCCGCAGCAGGTGGCGCTCCACGCGCTGCGCGGCCTCCTGTGATGTCAGCGGCGGCTGAAAACGCAGCACCAGCGACTCCAGCGGTATTTGCCCCGTCAGCCGCTGCTGCAAAGCAGTATGCGGAACCCACGCCGCCATGAAGCCCCCCACCACTTTCGGCCCGGGTCGAGTGGCCACGCCGATCACGCGCCACGGCGCACCGGCAATCTGCACAAGTGCACCGAGCGGATTTTCCCCACCGGGGAACAGCGTATCTCGCCCGGTTTCATCCAGGATCATAACCGGTTCACCTTCCGCAACATCGCGCGCCGTGAAGCCATTACCCTGAACAACGCGCAGCCCTTGCAGGGTGAAAAAGTCCTGTGATACCCCTGACAGCATCATCGAGGAATCCAGACCTTTGCGGACCGCGAGTGCAGTGCTGCTGACGACCGGCGAGACGCCCATCACCCACGGCAGCGCCTGCAAACTGCGCACGTCTTCCATCGACAGCGCGCGCGCCATGTCCGGACGCGCGTTGCCCCATCCGGTGCCCGGGCGGATCTCAAGCGTCGTATTTCCCAGCTTGCCTATCTCATCCACGATCGCCCGCCGCGCGCCTTCCCCTACCGCCATTGACGACACCACCGACGCGATGCCAATGATGATCCCCAGCATGGAAAGAAACGCACGCATACGGTGCCCAAGCAGTGCACGCCAGGCCATACGAACCGACTCGCGAAAACGGCTCGCCAGCGACGCTCGGCCGTTGTCCTGCTCCGGCAGCAGCATTGAGGGATGAACCTCAGCGTGCCGTACATCGCTGATGATTCGCCCGTCGCTAATCTCAATAATACGCTGCGCCTGTCGGGCGATATCGCGGTCATGGGTAACGATAATCACCGTGTGCCCTGACGCATGCAGTTGATGCAGCACGCCCATCAGAGCCTTACCACGGGTACTGTCGAGCGCGCCGGTAGGTTCGTCTGCCAGGATAATGTGTGCACCGTTGATCAATGCCCGACAAATGCTCACCCGCTGCTGTTGTCCACCCGACAGCTCCGCTGGACGGTGCTGGAGACGGTTTTCCAGCCCGAGCTGAACAGCTAACCTCTGCACACGGGCGGTACGCTCCTGTTCCGACATTGCGGTGTACAGCGCGGGAATGGCAATGTTTTCTTCTGCGGTCAGATACGGCATCAGGTGATAGCGCTGAAAAATGAATCCCAGGTAACGGCTGCGCAGATCGGCAAGGTAGAGGCTATCCGCGTTATGCACGGGCGTGCCGTTGATCAGGACTTCTCCGGACGTGGGTTTGTCCAGGCAGCCAATGATGTTCATCAGCGTGGACTTACCCGAGCCGGATGCCCCCACAATCGCCACCATTTCACCGCGATGAAAGGTCAGTGAAATATCACTCAGCACCGCTAACGTTTGAGTGCCCGCGTGGAATCGTCTGCACACCCGCCGTAATACGATAATCGGCTCCATCCGCTATCCTCGCTCCGTCTCTTGCGCCAGCACCACCTGTTCGCCCGCCTGCAGCCCTTCCAGCACTTCGGCGTACTGCCGATCTTGAATGCCAATGCGGATCGTGCGGGACTGCGTATTTCCATCTTTAACGGTGGTGATGGTGTAACGATCGGCATCCAGCGCCTGGCCCAGTGCGGCAACCGGAACACGCAGGACATTGCTGGCCCTGGCGATCTGAATAAATACCTGTGCCGTCATGGATGTTTTGAGCTCACGCCCAGCGTTAGGCACTTCGAACGTGCCGGTGTAGTAGACTGCCATCGCCTGCGCGTTCCCGCCCATACCTCTCTCACCGGACGCCTCCATCGCGTCCTGCGGCGCAGGCTGCACATAGCCCATGGTACTGGCGTAGCGTTTATCCGGATTGGCGATGACATAAAAACTGAGCGGCTGGCCGGGATGAATTTTTTGGACGTCCGCTTCTGAAATACGCGTTTGCACCTGCATCGTATCGAGATCCGCCAACACCAGGATGGTCGGCGCCGTTTGCGAAGAAACGATGGTCTGACCTTCACGGGTCACAATACCCAGCACCTCGCCGTCGACCGGCGCGACAATGCGGGTATAGCTGAGGTTGGCCTGCGCCGTTTTCACCGCCATTTCAGCCTGTGCAATCTGCGCCTCGCTCACCGCTATCTGCTGCACCTGCACAGCGTATTGCGATCTGGCCTGCTCAAACTCACTGCGCACCCCCGAGCCGTCGCGCTGCATCAGGCGCTGTCGGTCCAGCTCCTGGCGGTAGCGCAGCAACATTGCCTGCGCAGAGCGCTTTTGCGCTCGGGCGCTGGCAAGCTGCGCCTTTGTATTCCTGAGTTCCGATTCCTGTAACGTCGGGTCGATTTCTGCCAGCAGTTGCCCTTTCTTCACGCGCTCTCCCTGGCGAACATACAATTTCCGCAGCTGTCCGTTGACCTGCGCACCGACGTTAACCTGTACCGCCGGCTTCAGGATCCCCGTCACCAGCACCACCTTTTCGATGTCGCCGGTGCCGACAGTGTCCACGGGTAAACGCGTATGCGGTGAGGGCGAGGCCATAGACACCCAGACGCCCGCCATCGCGGCGACAAACGCCAGACCGCAGCCCAGCATCACCCAGCGAGATTTATGCTTCATCGCTCCCTTCCCGCAGGCTGAGCCTGCCGTCGACCAGGTGGTAAACCTGCTGAAAGCCCGATAAAACCTGCTCGCTATGCGTGACAACAATCAACGACTTACCGGCCCTGCGGCAGTGGGCGTGAACCGTTGCCATGACGATTGCCGCGGTTTCGTCATCAAGATTGGCCGTCGGCTCATCGAGCAATAACACCGGACGTGAGCTGTACAACGCGCGGGCCAGCAACAGGCGCTGACGCTGGCCGAGAGAGAGCGCCGCGTGGCTTTCGCGGATCAGAGCATCCAGACCACCCGGCAATGCACGCACCACGTCACCCAGCATGAGAGCATCAAGCAGGGCCTCAATCCGTCCGCGGTCACGCTCGCGGTAGTGCGCGTCGAATAAGGTGATGTTTTCACGCACCGAGGCGTTAAAAAGAATGTCCTCCTGGCTTTGCAAACAGACATACTGCGCCAGATGCGCGGCAGGCAGCGCGCGACCGGCGGCATAACATCCTCCTGCCTGAGGCGAAAACAGCCCGGCGATCAGCCGAAGTAAGGTACTTTTACCGGCCCCCGACTCCCCGACTATCGCGATCTGCTCACCCGCCGGCAGCGATAATGAGACGAATGAAAGGACGGGCACAGCGGGGTCATACCCGTAGCCAAGCGCCTCAAAGGCCAAAGCAGGCGTTGTATCCGCTGTCGGTACCGCGATCAGCGGCGCGGGCGCGCGTTCTCCTCCTGGAGCAAAGAGGGCATGTGCGCGGGTGTCGATCACGTGCAGCTGCGTTTTCTGGATGATGGCGTAGAAGATCCGCGTGACGTAGGACGTGAAGATTTGCCGCAGGAAGCTGTAGGCAAAAAAATCGCCCAGCGAAATCTGCTTGCCGTGGACCATCGGCAGTACCACCAGCATAAACGCCACCATCTCCAGACTGCCGCATAGCTGATAGAGCCCTTCTTTCACCTGTTGATAGACCTTCTGGCTCTGTAGGCATGTGTAGAGCTCGCGGCTTAAGGCGGCAAACTGCGCCTGACGCTGCCCTTCCAGCCCGGCGGTTTTGACGGTCAATATGCCCTGAAGGGTCTCCATGAAAAAATCATTCAGCGCAGCGCTTTTCAGCTGTAGCTGCTGGGTAAACCAGCGATCGCGGATCACGGCCCAGACGCTGATGATCCCCATCACCGTCACGCCGATGGCGGAGATCGCCGCCAGGATGGGCGCGATCCAGAACATGATCGCCAGCGCGATCGCACCGATCACCCAATCGGAACGCAGACCATTATCCAGTTCGATCTTCTGCAGCAGGCCCATCTGCCAGGCCGTGAAGCGGCTGAAGATCTCCCCCGGCGCGCGTTTTTCAAAAAAACGGAGGGGGTTTTGAAGCAGGCGAGAAAAGCCGACACCGCTGTGGATCAGCACAAAGCGTTTGATGTAACGTTCGGCGATCGCCCGAACTCCCAGCGCCATCAGCGAAGAGACCACAAAGGCCAGAATAAACCAGCCGTACGGGAAGCCGCTGCTCTCAACGCTGGAGAAAGCTTTATTGATGGCACTACTCACCATCGTGGGCATCAGAAACAGCGTTAACGACACCATGAAGGTCAACAGCATCAGCCGATATATGCCCGGCACATCCGCCGTCTCCTGCATGCTCATCACCCGAGGCATGCTCTGTCCCGCTGTCGGTCGCGCCAGCGCGGGATCTGCAGCGAGCCTCTGCTCTGGCTCCACTATCAGGGCATAGCCGCTGATCTCCTGCTTAAGCGCGGCAAAAGGCAGCCACTGCTCGCCAATCGCCGGGTTCATCACGCAGACGTGGTTGCCTTTACGCCAGGCCAGCAGGACATAGTGGCTCGCGCCGTAGTGCAAAATGGCTGGCAGCGGGAGTTCACTGAGTTCGTGATGCTCAAACAGCACAGGGGCCGTCGCAATGCCCAACCGCGCCAGAATGGCCATCAGCGTGTCCAGCGACGTACCGTGGTCGGAGGCTGGAAAAATGTCGCGCAGCGTTTCCAGTGAGATCGTCTGTCCCTGCGTTTGTGCCAGCATTGCTACACACGCCAGTCCGCACTCGTTGGTCTCTTCCTGAAAGATCAGATTCGGGATCGTGTTTTTCATTGTTATCGTGAGTGATTAATAAAGTAGAGAGAATGGCTGTGCCACAGGAGCCACTCCTGCGGGGACGCTCGCAGGGTAGATTCAATGATGTCGGGCAGCGCGCTGGCGACATGCTGGCTGCTCACCGGCGGATGAATGTGAATGCGCAGGCGGTTGTCATAGCTCAGGTGATAAAACACGACCTGCGCAGCTATCGCCCCGGAAAGACGCACCACACCACCGTGCAACCTGGCGCTGCGACCAAATAAACGACACGGCTGTTTCGCCACCAGCATCCCTTCAGCCTGCGAGGTATAGTCGGGTGTGATATCGGGGAAAATAATCATGTTCCGCTGCCCGGCGGCGACATCGGTGATGAGATCCATCAGGTTGCTGGCAAGCGTTTTGTTTTCCTGGTGGATTGAACAGTAGTCAAGTGCTACGCCGCCGAATGCACGGGCGGGAGCGCTGTAAAGCTCCGCGCTGGACGAGACCACCACACTGGCTTTCCCCGGCGTGACGCTGGCACCAATGATGGCAGCGAGCACGTCAGACACCGTATGGAGCGGTGCCAGTATGTAGGGTGCATTTTGCTGGTACAGCGGTGTGACCACCGCATTGAGTTCCGCTGCGCAAGTACGCATTTGCTGAAGCAGCGCCGGGTTTTGCGCCCAGGTGGCGGCCTCTTCCAGCAGGCGTCGCCGTACTGTCAGCCAGGCCACGTTCAGGCGGATTTTTTGCCCGGTCAGGCAACGAACGTTTTCATTCGCCACCGCGTTACGCAAGCGAAACGCACGCCCGAACAGTCGCGTTGCGCACAGTCCCTTCGCCACGGTCAGCGTCACAGGGAGAGGCACGACGCGCACAATTTTCCTCAGAAAAACAACACCGCACTGAGTAAGCCTTTGATGAATGTCTTCAATCTTTCCCGTGCTGTTTTTAAAACTCAACACGCTCCAGATTATGAATAATCTGACCACGGGATTATTTATCCTCTTCGAGCAATTCCCGAATGCGCTGAGCAAACGCCGGGAACTCGCGATCCTGAGCAACAACATAGCGTTTATCAATAATAAACATCGGGGTGGCGTTGATATCATAATAAGCAGTAATGGCCGCCATTTCGCTGAGACGTTCTTTTACCGCCTTGCTTAGCCTGAACGTATTAAACTTGACGACATCAATATTATTTTTGACTAACCAACCGTTCAGCTTTTTTTCATCCGTCAAATCGACGTTGCGCGTGATAATGGCGTTATACGCACTGTCGCGAATCTGCTTTTCTATCCCCATCGCTTCCAGCGTCGCAAAAAGCGGTGCATAGGCTGCAAGACCATTATCCTCGTCAGCAATATGAATAGAGGTAAATGTGCTGTCTGGCGGCAGAGTACGGCTAAATTCCGCGAGGTTCTCTTCGTTTGCCGCACAATAATGACAACCATAAGACATGACTTCGATAATACTGCGCTCATTTTTAATCGGACTGTTCGCCTGCATGTCGGGGCTGACCTCGCGAAATGCCTGCGTCTGCGAATCATCTCTCGTAAAAGTTTTAAAAACAAAAATATGGTAACAAAGTACCGTAATTAAAACGGAAACCATAATCAGAAAGATCGAATATCCGATCGCGGTTTTGCGCGTACAGGTAGTCACTATCGTATTCTCTCAGTGGAAAATAAGAGCCTGAGGGTGTTCAGCCCCCAGGCAGTTTCGGTGTTAATAGCGGTTAGGGATCCCACCGCATTTGCTGGAATCAGCATCTCTCATTGTGGTCGTACAACCATGCTTATCTGTACAGGTTGTGATCTGCTTACAGGAGGTGACGCCACCAACGGTGACGTTTTGATACGTGATTTCACACGTCTTGCAGGTTCCCCCCACAATCCTCGCGGCTTCAAATGCGGTCAGTTTTTTCATTTCCGTTCTCCTTACTTCGGGTTAATGGCGTGCAATATGTTGCACTGTTAAATCGGTAATGTGTTCTACCGAAAATGTGGCTCACGGATTCAGGGCATAATGCCGCGAAACGCAGAGAATAAAGCGATATTGCTTTTGATATTCAACCTCTTCATTAAATGGCGTTTGATATAGCTCAAGCGACGAATGTCGACGTTTACTTCGTCTGATATTTGCGACAGGGATTTCCCCTTAAATAGCTCTTCCATCAACCACCACTCACTCCCGGAAATCGTGGGATCCACGCTCCGGTCATAAAGTTTTTTTTCGTATAGTTGACCAGCGATGCACTAAAGCAACATCCCTGACGTGTTTTATCCAACAGACGCTGAAAAAAAGGCGTGATGCTCTCCATATTTTCAGTTTTGAGCAACCAGTGCGCGGTGGGCAAAAGCGAATACAGCGCAAAAAAAAGAGGCATATTATGTTTGCTTAAGAGAATAATCAGGTTTTTATTTTCCTGCTGATAGAACTCTTTCATTAATTGCAGCGTGTGAAGCCGCTCTCGCGGCAGGCTGTCTAAATCACAGAGGATCCACATGCAACCCTCGTCATTAACCTGACGCTGTAATTGAACAAGGAGCTGATCGTAATCATCCGTTAAGGAATATAAAACGTCCGCTTGTTCTGCGAGTAAACTGGTAATAACCATTTTAATTCCTTGCGAATAAAAAATATTTTTATCGTAAAGAAAGAACTGATATCTCATGCCGCAGCTCCCGGTTAACGCCGCTACTGATAATCCAACGTATAATGTGCAGTGGCGGTAAATGGCCCGGTAGTTAACGTTCCGCTTGCCACGGCATCGGGTTCCGCTTCAACAAAAGCCTGGAAGCTTAGCCGTAACAGGGTGTCGTTGATGAGAGTGGGACGGGTGGCGACATTCAGGCGCACGGGAGTATCATCCTCCTCCAGCAATCCAATCCCTACCCCGCCCGCATTACCCGGCGCTGTTGCGTTGATGGCCAGCCGGTCCGCCATATTGGCGTTGGCGATGCCGCTGAACGTTACCGTCACCGCGTTAAAGACGTTCGGATTACAGTCCTGCAATTTAATCGCGAACGGAACCGGTGTCGTTTTTCCGTTTATATACAATGACTTTGTTGATATCTCACCAAAATCCACCAGGATCCGACCCGACTCTGGCGCAATACTGCACGGGTAAGCCATGACGACGCCTTTAAAGCTAAGATCGCCACCGATCAACTCTCCCCGCGCCCAGGCGGGTGCCGCAGCGAATACCGTGAGATAACAGGTGAGGATGATTATCATGCGATGCATATTCCCTCCTTACTGGAATTCAGCCACAACCGTCGCCGACGCATGGAACTCGCCTTCGGGAATAACCGAGGTAGTGTTTTTGGCCACCGGCGCGGCGATCAGGTTCCAGTCACCTTCGTTGTGGGAAAATCCCGGCACGTTATAGAACGTGTTTGGCACCACAGGATTACCCTTGCTATCACGCAGCGCGATCCCCAGTTCAGACCGGTCGACGGCTCCCTGCGTACTCAGGTATTTACCGTCACTGAACGCTGGATTAGCTTGCTGGATCCCCAGCTTGATATTCAGCTCTCCCTGGGAAAAACTGCCGCCCTGGCACTTGACGTGAATCGGTACGTTTTGACTGTAGTTGATGCCATCCAGCCGACTGCCCGTCCCCGGAATGTTGCCGAAGTCAACGACGATGGGCGTCCCCTGATTCACGATGCATTTATCCGGTACGGTGATGACGCCTGAAGCGATGGTGACGCGCGACAGTGGCGTTTGGCCCATTGCCCCCGGCCCCAGTCGTCCATAAAGTGTTGCGATTTCTGCCCCCTGCAAGTTGACCCCATTGATAATGGGCTTGGTGATCATAAAGGTCACTTTCCCCTTCGCACCGGAGGCAAACTGGTTGTCCAGTATGGTGCTGGGGGGGTTGCAGTAGTTCTGATTGACATTATTGGAGACGTTATCGAAGGGTACGGTTTTGTACTGCTGTAGATTACCGCCGATGTAGATCTCGATTTTGACGTCCATGTAGTCATTCAGCTTGAGGTAACCCGCCGTCATTCCTGATTGGGTTAACGTTGCCTGCGACGTGTAATAGACCGGCTGGCTTATCATCGGCTGCGCGCAGTACGCGCGGCCCTGAAACATCCCTGCCAGATCAAATTCGTCGATAACGACAGCACCGACCTGATTGCTGGTAATATCATGATTGTTAATGTTGATCAGGTATTCATAGGTGCCATTTACCGCCTTAATTTCACCGTCCACCACGGATCGTGCCGCCCCGGAAAATCCGAGCGCGCACATCGCGAGAAGGGCGGCATAAGGATAAGGATGTTGCATTGTCAGGCTCCTTCCTTGTTAACCCTGCTGGGCAGGGGGTAACGCCTTACAGGTATTGCCATCACAACGGAATTTCAGCTCCGGATGCCCGCCATAGTCATTCACAAACTTCATAGAAAACTGACTGACACCGACGTCCGTTATCGCAAACGTCTGGCTCGATTTAGGCGCAACCATGATCCCCGGGAAACGGGTGATCTTCACCCCGTCTTCTTTGGTCAGGCTGAGGATCGTCACGTAGTAAGGCGTAGGATTCTGCACGGTCATTTCGCTGCCGCTTTTCTGGAACACCACCCGATCCTGCCAAACTTCCCCCTTTGTCTTCGGGATCACCGCTTCAGGGCGATAAAACAACTTGATGCGTGATTGCATTGCCAGCTGAAGCGTGTTGGGTTTTTCCGGTTTTGGCGGAATTTCTCTGACGTTGAGGTAGAACAGGCTCTCTCTGTCCTTCGGCAGTTTTTCGATACCAGCCGTTTTAGTGACCCGCGCGATCCCTTTCTGCCCCCCATTAATTCGCTGTAACGGCGGGAGTACAATCAGCGGAGAGGCGATCTTATTGCCCTTTTCATCCTCCACCCACGACTGGGCCAGGAAGGGGATATCCGGGCTGGTATTGGACAAATTAGCGCTGGACGAAGATTCTTTCTCCGTAATGATGATGCGCGTCCGATCCAGGGAGACGCCTGCCTGCGCGTAGCCCGCCACCAGGCTCAGCGCACACGCCGCAATAAGATATCTGCTATGTCTGTTCTTGCTCATTTTTAGCCTTTCATTACAGTGAGATAATGCTTACAAAAGGATTAACGGCACGGCAGAAGCATGTCCGAACGTCCGTTGTTCTCTCCAGGCGGGACGGTTACTTTGCACTGCTGTTTGCCCCCCCACATAACATTCAGGGTTTCATTGGCGTTTATGCCCGCAAGCCATGCCTTTCCGTCCTCCAGCACCATGGCGACGCTTACGCCATCGGCGTTGTAAATTTCTGCCCCAAAAGGAGGGACGCTGTTATCAACGAGGCGCAACGTGCCCATCATTTTCATCCCTTTCGCCATCCCAAAAGCCTGATAGCCGATGGCCCCTTCAGTCAGGGTGCTGGTACTGATGGCTCTGGCCGGTTCGATATCGCCATCCATGGCGTCGACGTCTACGCGGGTATCAAAGCTGTTGTAACTCACTACATCCGGTACAACGGCAATACCGAAGCGGTTAGTCCGGGACTTTTCACCATTGAGTGGGACGCCGCCAATGCCGTTGGTATCGACCATGACCCGCGCCGTGTTCATTGTTGCGCCACTGTTATGCATCGCCGCACCGTGCCGGGTCGCCGTAAAGCCGCCGCGCAGAGTGGTGCTTAACGCCATAAACTCATTTTGCTGGTAGCTTGCGTTGGTATTAATTTCCGCCCACTGCGAACGGTGCAGGTAATAGCCGTCAACGCTGGCGTTACTGTTCTGACTGGCACCCGCGCGAACGCGCCACAGATTGTTGAAGTCGCTGTTGTCGGTGTATGACGCCATTGGACTGGTTTTACCGTTGTTGGTCTGGACGTCCAGACCCGCCCATTTGTTATCCCCAATCGGCACAGACAGCGAGAGGGAGATTGAGTCATCCTTACGCCCTTTATAATCGGTACGGTAAGCAGAAAGATTGGCGGTGATGCCGTTGATATCGCCAACGCGGAAGGCTCGCCCCACGGACATGCCGTATCGATCCTGGCTGCGCTGATTCCAGTAGTTTTGGTGGGTCCAGGTAAGAAAGACGGTCGTCGCTTTACCCGCCTCACCGGCCCAGAAGGTTTTACTCCCGGTAATGGTGTAGAGCTGTTTCTCGCGTCCGACATGGTCATAACCCTGATAACGCTCATCAAGGTATTGCGCCATCGTGCGGAAGTCTTCCTGTGAGAAGCGGTACCCCGCGAACGTAATTGAGCTGTTGTATTCGTCGAAGGTTTTCGCGTAGCTCAACTTATATGAGGTACCTTTCAGGCGTTTGCCATCAGGCTCACGGCTCCACGACTCTGTGGCATCCAGAGAGATCGCCCCTAACGCGTTCAGATCGCGACCTATACCCAGAGAGGCTGCAGTGTAGGCTTCACCCGATGACTGCAGGCCACCGTACAGCGACCACGCGTTGCTGATCCCCCAGGAGAAATCGCCAGACAGGAACGTCGGTCCCTTTAGCGAGTGGTTATAGCGGGACGGCGTGCCACCAGAGAGGTTGTAACGCACATAGCCCGGACGCGTGAGATACGGAATGCTGGCGGTATTCACCTGGAACAGCGATACCGAGCCATCCTGCTCCTCAACGCGTACATCGAGCGTACCGCGCACTGAACTGCGTAAATCCTGAATATTGAACGGTCCGGCGGGGACGGTAGTTTCATAGATGACGCGCCCGCTCTGACTGACGGTCACTTTGGCATTCGAGCGAGCAATACCGTGGATTTCAGGCGCATAGCCCTGCAGCGCAGGCGGCAGCATCCGCTCATCGCTGGCGAGGTTAATCCCGGTAAATCGCAGCGTATCAAAAACCTGCGAATTCAGGTAAATCTCCCCCAGCGTCAGTTTTGCCGCCATCATCGGCAACGGCCGGTAGGCGTAGATCTGGTTCCAGTCAAAACTGGATTGATGGTGCTGGCTGTAGTAGCTGGTCTGATATTCACCGCGTATGCGCCAGCCGCCGATGTTAGCTCCCGCCTGACCGTAACCTGATATCGCGCTGTAGTTTTTATTGTCGCTGAACTGACGAGTCAGCTGCCCGTTAATGCTGTAGTCAAAAATCAGGCCAGCAATACCTTCATCCCAACGTTCAGGCGGCGTCCAGTCAGGATCGTTGTACTTCATCCATGCCTGCGGCACGGTGATTTCAAGCACGCCGGCATAGTTGCTTAATTTCGCGCCCGACAAACGCTGCAGGGAATAGCAGTTTTCATAGATTTGAGTGACCTGTGAACGTGCGTCTTCTTTCAGCGCCAGTTTGTCCAGCAGGTCGCCGCTGATACACGGCAGCGTACGATTGCCTTCAGGCGATTCCACATAACGGATTTTCTCCTGGCCTACCGACTGGCCGTTGATACGGATATCCAGCAGATAATCACCAGGTGTGACATAGTTATCTGTCGCAAAACGTGACAGATCAATACGGGTACGATCTGAAGCATCCAGAACATCAGTATTAAACTCAACGCGCTCTTCTCCGCGCACCGTTGCTGCATAGCAGCAATTCATCACCAGGAGAGCAATAATTGTAAGATTCGTTTTTAATTTTACTGACATGATCCCCGTCCTGAACAAATCCATTAAAAGCGTCCAGCGTTCCACCGCGTTATAATTATTTTGTTAATGCCTACAATTAAAATATGGAGAAATGCCGTCATGACTTTCGCGTAAATCGTTCCATCGCGATGACAGTGAAATAAAGCGGCATTAAAAATCCATTTTATTTTCGTTCTTTAACAGTGCGGGATAATTCCCGCACTGACGTTGCTCTGCGGATTACTGATAAGCAATCTCGAAGTTAACCGTTGACTGGAAGGAACCCGCCGTTACGGTCGCACTTGCGCTTTCTGCTTTCACATATGCCACGAACGGAATGGTGTTGGTGCCATCAACCAACTGAACAGGCGTGGTTGCGTTACCCCAGACGACGTCCTGGCTGGCGCTGTCACGCAGGCCAATACCGGCACCCGACGCAGTACCAGAAGTGAAGGCAGCCAGAGACGCATCCGTTGGGTTTACGCTGGTTGGGGAGTACGTTACCTCAGCTGTTTGTGCAACGGTGGTGTCACAGTGCTGCAGTTCAATGTTCTGATGTACGTTTCCGGCGCGCGCACCATTAGCCAGTGCAGAAACTGGAATTTGGCCAAAATCAACGCTTACCGGGCTTGAGCCTGGCGCCAGACCACATGCGGTATTCACCAGTTCGCCCTGGAATTCAATCTGGCCATTCGTCGTATCAGCGAATGCAGACATTGAACTCAGAGCTGCGGTCAAAGCAACAGCCATAGCAACTTTATTCAGTTTCATAAAATATCCTGTTTTTACCAATATCCTGAGAAATAAAGAGTCGTCACGCTACACAAATGATATACGCGAGTGAAATTAACTCTTGGTTTAGTTCTTAAAACGATATGCGAATAATGAAACTCGCCTAATATTAATTCCCATCGTTTCTTCGAACTAATTCAAATGCTACCAAATCACAATTTCATCACAAAGCAATACATTTAATGCGGGATAGATACGCATTATTAACTCGTAAGGCTCAAAAAACAGGGTTTTATATCTCGCAGAGTGGTATGAATAATCTGAAATTTATGATGCTTTTACCAGATATATAAATATATAAAAATGGGAAATTAAGAAATTTCGTAGAGGGAAATGTGAATTTGTTTAATCATGGGGAGAAACTGTGCTGTCGGATGCAGTCACCCGCAGGGAGAGGGTGAGAGTGAGGGAGAAAAACAAAAGCAAAAAACCCCGCACCTTACGGTACGGGGTTCTT
>NZ_JAMJFW010000046.1:0-33794 GCF_023544405.1 Enterobacter cloacae complex sp. OE43NF | reverse complement strand
GGGGAGAGGGAGAAAGGCAAAACCTACTTCAAAGAGCCCTTCAGGAACTGCTGCAAACGCGGGCTTTGCGGATTCGCCAGCACCTCATCCGGATGTCCCTGCTCTTCGATTTTCCCCTGATGCAGGAAGATCACGTGGTTCGAGACGTTGCGGGCAAAGCCCATCTCGTGCGTTACCACGACCATGGTTTTACCCTCTTCCGCCAGCTTCTGCATGATGCGCAGCACTTCGCCAACCAGTTCCGGGTCAAGTGCTGAGGTCGGTTCGTCGAACAGCAATACTTCAGGCTCCATCGCCAGCGCGCGGGCGATAGAGACACGCTGCTGCTGACCACCAGAGAGATGCACCGGGTACTTTATCTGCTGTCGCTCATCGATACCCACTTTCGCCAGGTATTTCACCGCGCGCTCACGGGCCTCCTGCTTGCTTAAACCCAGCACCTGAACCGGCGCTTCCATGACATTCTCCAGGACCGTCATGTGGCTCCAGAGGTTGAAGTGCTGGAACACCATTGTCAGCCGCGTACGCAGCAGGCGCAGCTGGTTCTTATCTGCCACCTTCAGCTGGCCGTCTTTATCCCTGGTCAGATTGATATTCTGCCCGCTCACCACAATTGAGCCTTCACTCGGCTTTTCGAGGAAGTTGATGCAGCGCAGGAAGGTACTTTTCCCCGAGCCAGATGATCCGATAATACTGATCACGTCGCCTGCATTTGCCTGCAGCGACACCCCTTTCAGCACTTCATGTTCGCCGTAGCGTTTGTGCAAATCAATTACGTTTAATTTGTTCTCAGCCATCATCATTCTCAGTGCGTCGAAGAGGGTTTTATATGCTGCAACCAGCGCTTTTCTGCCTTACGGAACAGGCTAATCAGGACGTATGAAATAATCAAATAGAGCACTGCCGCAATGCCAAACGCGGTAAACGGCTGATAGGTCGCAGAGTTGATATCGCGGGCGATTTTAAGCAGGTCGGGCACCGTGGCGGTAAAGGCCAGCGCGGTGGAGTGGAGCATTAAAATCACTTCGTTACTGTAGGCTGGCAATGCGATACGCAGCGCCGACGGCAGAATAATGCAACGGTACAGTTTCACCGACGAGAAGCCGTACGCGCGCGCCGCTTCGATTTCTCCGTAAGGAACGGAGCGGATGGCCCCGGCGAAAATCTCGGTGGTGTAGGCGCAGGTGTTGAGCGTCAACGCCAGCACCGTACAGTTCAGGCCGCTGCGGAAGAAGGCGTTCAGCATCTCGGTGCCTTTCACAATCTCCAGCGTATACATGCCCGAATAGAACACCAGCAGCTGTACGTAAAGCGGTGTACCACGGAATACGTAGGTAAACAGCCAGATCGGGAACTGAATAAATTTATTGTTCGACACGCGGCCAATGGCAAGAAACACCGCCAGAATGCCACCCATCACCACCGAAGAGATCAGCAGCCACAGCGTAATGGCCACGCCGGTGAAGCGATAGCCGTCCGTCCACAGCAGCGATTTCCAGTATTCCTGAATAATCTCAATCACAGGTCAGCCCTCTTCACACCCACGGAGTAGCGACGTTCGAGCAGAAGCAGCACACCATTGGAGACGGTCGTAAAGACCAGATAGATCACGCCACACACCACCGCAAAGTAGAACGGCTCCCAGGTACTTTTACCGGCAAGCTGCGTGGCCTTTACCACATCTTCCAGACCCAGCAGAGAGACCAGCGCCGTGGCCTTGAGGATAACCTGCCAGTTGTTGCCAATGCCCGGAAGCGCGTAGCGCATCATGGCCGGGAACATAATCCGGCGAAACGTCTGGGAGGAGGTAAAACCGTAGGCGGTCGCCGCTTCTATGTGTCCTTTCGGTACCGCCATATAAGCGCCGCGGAAAGTTTCGGTAAAGTACGCGCCGTAGATAAAACCGAGAGTGATAATACCGGCCACCATCGGGTCGATATCGATCTGTCCCATTCCCATGGCGTCCGTCACGCTGTTAAGTGCGATCTGCAGCCCGTAAAAGATAAGCAGCATCAGCACCAGATCGGGAACGCCGCGAATCAGCGTGGTATAACCTTCAAAAATCAGCGCCAGCGGTTTGTTAGCCGAAAGCTTCGCCCCTGCGCCTGCCAGACCTATCAGCACCGCCAGCACCACGGAGCTGATAGCCAGCTCAAGGGTGACAAGCGCGCCCTGTAAAATAACGCCAGAAAATCCGTACAGCATACCGCGAGCCCTGTCGTATCGTGAGTGATGGACCGTGTCTTATCCCCTCCCTGAGCGGGAGGGGCCGCACGTTATTTGACGGGGCGATTAGCCGCCGTAAACATTAAAATCGAAGTACTTTTTCGCCAGTTTGTCGTACGTGCCATCCGCGCGCATTTCAGCAAACGCTTTGTTCAGCGCTTCGCGCAGCTCGTTGTCTTCTTTACGCAGACCCATACCGGTGCCGACACCAAACAACTTCACATCTTTAATGGATGGGCCGCCAAATTTGTAATCTTTACCTACCGGCGTCTTCAGGAAGCCTTCACTCGCGGCGACTTCATCCTGGAAAGCGGCGTCGATACGGCCTGCCGTCAGATCAGCGTAGATATTTTCCTGGCCCTGATAAGAGACGATTTCAATCCCCTTCGGTGCCCAGTGTTCATTACCGTAGGTTTCCTGGGTAGTGCCCTGCAGCACGCCCACGCGTTTGCCCTTCAGTGATTCGAGGGTTGGCTGGATGTCAGACGATTTAGCCACCACCAGACGAGAATCTGCCGCATAGAGTTTGTCGGTGAAGGCAATCTCCTGCTGACGTTTTTCAGTGATGGAAAGTGAGGACATGATAACGTCGATTTTTTTTGCTTTCAGCGAAGGGATCAGCGCATCCAGCGGGTTCTCAACGTAGGTACACTGCGCTTTGATGCGTTTGCACAGCTCATTGGCCAGATCAATGTCAAAACCGACCAGTTCACCCTTCGAATTCTTAGATTCGAACGGGGCATAGGTAGGGTCGGTACCAATACGAATTTTCTGCGGAATTGCTGCGAACGCCGCGGTAGCGCTGGAAAAGGCCAGCACCAGAGATAACGACAACACGAGTTTTTTCATATCTGTCCTCAACAAACTGTCTTCTTACGTGATTTTTACGACGACGGGGTGGTGCTAATGTGCCATCAATCCACGCCATCAGGCAAAGATTAATGCCTTTCAGGCGAGATTTTTTGCATGATAAATGCGTAAGTATGCACACAGCGATCCAATACGGTGCACGAAACGCACCATATTGGATCAATCACACCCGCAATGCACCAGAACAGTGCACCATCATCGAGTATCAATCACCGTAGACGTTGAAGTCGAAGTATTTCTTCGCCAGTTTGTCGTAGGTACCGTCTTTGCGCAGTTCTGCAAACGCTTTGTCGAAGGCGGCTTTCAGCTCGGTATCATCTTTACGCAGGCCAATACCGGTGCCGTCACCAAAGTATTTTTTGTCTTTCACGGACGGGCCAGCAAAGGCGTAGTCTTTACCTGCCGGCTGTTTCAGGAAGCCTTCACTTGCGGCAACCTCATCCTGGAATGCCGCATCCAGACGACCGGCCGCCAGGTCAGAATAAATCAGATCCTGGTTCTGGTAAGCCACCACGTCAACGCCCTTCTCACGCCAGTTTGCATTGGCATAACCTTCCTGAGTCGACCCCTGCAGCACGCCGACATGCTTGCCTTTCAGGGAGTCAATGGTTGGCTGAATGGGGGAGCCTTTTGCCGCAATCAGACGGGAATCCGCGGCGTAGAGCTTGTCAGAGAAGGCAATCTCCTGCTGACGTTTTTCGGTGATGGAAAGAGAAGAGATAATGGCGTCGATTTTCTTGGCTTTCAGCGACGGAATTAACGCGTCAAAGTCGCTGCCCACCCATGTGCATTTCACCGCAATGCGTTTGCACATCTCATTACCCAGATCGATATCAAACCCTACGAAATCGCCTTTCGCATCCTTGGAAGAGAATGGCGCGTAGGTTGCGTCTGTACCGATACGCACTGTCTGTGGAAGCGCTGCGTAGCTACCTGCTGCTGCACTTAACCCCACCAGCAAAGACAGAGCCAGAACCGTCTTCTTCATACATTTACCCTCAAGTACCGTGATTTTATTATGTATTGTGTTGTGTGTTGTGTTGCAGGCTTCTCTTGCAGGTCTTATGCCACATTGCCGTCGGGTCAAAACTTCGACGTTAAATATGTTAATAAAACGTTGCGATATTGCCTTAATGGTGAAAGATAGCAGGTCTGCCGAACGAACCGGAAAGAGAAAAAGGGAAAAAACGAATTAAATGTCGAGGATATGATCGCCGTTGCAATTTTGCCCTGAAACAGGGCATCGTCTCTGTTCATGCACGCTGTTTGTGCACAGAATCAGGCGCCCTGCCAGCGGGTGAAGAGGTCTTCGGGCAGGTCGATATCAAACTGATCCAGCACGCGGTTCACTGTCTGATTAATCACGTCATCGAGCGAGGCCGGACGATGATAAAACGCCGGCACCGGCGGCATGATCACCGCGCCCAGTTCAGCGGCCTGGGTCATTAAACGCAGATGCCCCAGATGCAGCGGCGTTTCGCGCACGCAAAGCACCAGAGGACGACGCTCCTTCAGCACCACGTCTGCCGCACGCGTCACCAGCGTGTCGGTATAGCTGTTAACGATGCCGGAGAGGGTCTTTATTGAACAGGGCAATATCACCATGCCCGCGGTTTTAAACGAGCCGGAGGAGATGCTGGCAGCGATATCGCGGGCATCGTGTACCACATCCGCCAGCGCCTGGACATCGCGCAGGGAGAGATCGGTTTCGAGGGAGAGGGTCTGACGCGCCGCCTGGCTCATCACCAGATGGGTTTCGACTTCCGCCACGTCACGCAGCACCTGCAGCAGACGCACGCCGTAGATCGCGCCACTGGCGCCGCTAAGCCCAACAATGAGTCGTTTCATGATTTTCGCCCTTACTGATTTCAGGGCAGACTGTGCAGGATTTTGCGGGGAGTTGCAAGTGAGGGCGAAGGCCCTCACTTGCCTGCACAATTAACCTTCGTTGTGCATCTCTAAGCTTTCGAGATCGTTTTGCAGCTGGACGGCTTTCGCATCGTCGTTGCGCAGCGAATCGAGATAGTCCAGATACTGCTGATCAACATCTTTGGTGACGTAAACCCCGTTAAACACGGAACATTCAAACTGCTGAATATCCGGGTTCTCGGCGCGCACCGCGTCGATAAGATCGTTCAGATCCTGGAAAATCAGGCCATCGGCACCGATGATCTGACGAATCTCGTCCACTTCACGGCCGTGGGCAATCAGCTCGTTCGCGGTAGGCATATCAATGCCATACACGTTCGGGAAGCGAATCTCTGGCGCCGCAGAGGCAAGATATACTTTCTTCGCACCGGCTTCACGCGCCATCTCGATAATCTGCTCTGAGGTGGTGCCACGCACAATGGAGTCATCCACCAGCAGCACGTTCTTGTCGCGGAACTCAGCGCGGTTAGCGTTCAGTTTACGACGCACGGACTTACGGCGCAGCTGCTGACCCGGCATGATAAAGGTACGGCCAACGTAGCGGTTCTTCACGAAGCCCTGACGGTATGGCTTATCCAGAATGCGAGCGATTTCCAGCGCGATATCACAGGACGTTTCCGGGATAGGAATGACCACGTCGATGTCCAGATCGTCCCACTCGCGGGCAATCTTCTCACCCAGCTTGGTTCCCATGTTCACGCGGGCGCTGTAGACGGAGATCTTATCGATAAACGAGTCCGGACGGGCGAAATACACGTATTCGAACAGGCACGGGTTGCTGACCGGGTTGTCTGCACACTGGCGGGTAAACAGCTGGCCCTTCTCAGTGATATAGACCGCTTCGCCAGGGGCTACATCACGCAAGAATTCGAAGCCCAGGGTGTCCAGCGCCACGCTTTCAGAGGCAACCATATATTCGGTACGGCCATCACCCAGGTCACGCTTACCGAGCACCAGCGGGCGGATACCGTTTGGATCGCGGAAAGCGACCATTCCGTGACCGATAATCATCGCCACGCAGGCGTAGGCACCGCGGATCTGGCGGTTTGTCGCAGCAACGGCGGCAAAGATATTGTCTGCTTCCAGCGGATAGTGGCGGAAGTTATCCAGCTCGCTCGCGAACACGTTGAGCAGGATTTCTGAATCAGAGGTGGTGTTAATGTGGCGACGTTTCTCTTCAAACAGCTTTTTACGCAGCTCATGCGCGTTGGTCAGGTTGCCGTTGTGAGCAAGCGTGATGCCATACGGTGAGTTGACGTAGAAAGGCTGTGCCTCAGAGGCGCTGGAACTGCCAGCAGTAGGATAACGAACGTGACCGATCCCCATATTACCTTGCAGACGCTGCATATGGCGGGCTTCAAACACATCGTTTACCAGGCCATTCGCCTTACGTAAACGGAAGCAGTTGTTTGCATCAATGGTGATGATACCCGCAGCATCCTGCCCACGGTGCTGAAGCACCGTTAACGCGTCATAAATCGACTGGTTTACCGGCATGAAACCGGCGATACCGACAATACCGCACATTCGTCTTTTCCTCGTTAAGCCACATCTCAGAGCGGGTTACGCTCTGGGCAAGAAACTCGACGAGCTTTGCAGATAGTCAAAGAACCACCTGATGATGAAGCTGAACTCTGGAATGAGCTGCGATTTCTGCCAGTCTTCACTTTTGGAGAACCCGGTAAAGGTATCCAGGAAGAACAGTATCGCGGCCACAATCAGCACGCCTCGTAATGCCCCGAAACAGATCCCGAGCACCCTGTCCGTTCCTGACAGACCGGTTTTCTCGACCAGCTGACCTATCACGTAATTTACGATAGCGCCGACAATCAGCGTCGCGATAAACAGCACCGCGATGGCGATTCCATTTCGGACCAGTTCATCTTCAAAGCCCGTGAACCAGACAGACAGGTAAGTGTAGTAATGACTGGCAACAAAGAAAGCACAACCCCAAGTCACCAGCGATAACGCTTCACGAACAAAGCCACGGATCAGGCTAACCAGACAGGAAAAACCAATCACCGCAATGATGGCGTAATCAATCCAGACCATATGTGTCCCACGATTTAACGCCCTGTCATCCAGTTCGGGGCGAATTCTAACAGAAAAAGAAAACGTTTGCGTAGGGATTTCCTTCCCGCGCGTAAATAAAAAAGGCGCTGAAAAAATGTTCAACGCCGTTGGCTTATTACGTCTCTTTGGACGTCTGCCACTCCCCCTCCCCCTCACCCTCCCCCCTTTGGGAAGAGGGCCGGGGTGAGGGGAACCTTATCAGTTCGCGCTGTAGTTCATCACCACACCGCTCAGGCCAGAGATCTGCTTCAGCTCACCGAGCGAGCCTTTGAGCTTATCCTTAGACGCTTCTGGCCCCACAAGGATACGGGTGATTTTACCCTGCACCGGCGTGGAAGGTGAAGTGTAAACGCGATAACCCGCACTGCGCAGCTTACCCACTACCTCATTGACCTTATCGGCATTTTTCAGCGCACCCAACTGCACAACGTAGGCTTTACCCGTCGGTGCAGCCTCTTGCTGGGCCGGTTTTGCCGCAGGCGGCGTCTCTGAAGCCGCGGCCAGCTGTTCTGCTGCTTTATCCCGCTGCGGTTTCGGCTGTGTTTTTTCCACCGGCTTCGGTTTTTCAACCGGTTTCGGCTGCTCTACCGGCACCGGATCGATTTCGATGTTGTTATTCGCCGCCAGACGAGACGGATCGAGGGACGGCGCGGCCGCATCCCCGGCACGCACTTCTTCAGCCGCCCCTTCCGGCGGCTGAGCAGGCAGCGCCTGGGTCGCCGCAGGCAGCATATCCGGTTCGTCGCGATCGCCCGGCTTCGGCACCAGCGGAATGGCTGCAAATTCATCCTGGTAATGCTTTTTCTGCCCGTCGAGCAGACCCGGGAGGATAATCACCCCGAGCGCGACCAGCACAATGGTTCCTGTTAAACGGTTCTGAAACTTACTCGCCACCGGTTCTCCCCGCGTCCATCACTTCCATGACATGTGCCACCGTGTGGAACGAACCACACACCAGCACGGTATCTTCTGGTTTAGCATCCGCCATCGCGGCTTGCCAGGCCTGAGCCACGCTATTGTAGATTGCCCCTTTGCCGAGATGTTCCAGCAACTGCTCGGCCGTCGCACCGCGCGGCCCCTCCAGAGGAGCACAATACCAGCTATCGACCACACTCTCCATGCAGGCCAGCGTACCGCCGATATCTTTATCATGAAGCATACCGATAACCGCCAGCACGCGCCCGGTTTTTGGTAACGATTTGAGACGCGCGGCGAGAAACGCCGCAGCATGCGGGTTATGCGCGACATCCAGTATCAGCCGCGGAGCGTCGCTGACAATCTGAAAACGCCCGGGCAGAATCGCATTCTGGATACCGTCGCGGATTGCCTGTTCGCTCACCGCCAGCCCGCTTGCGCGCAGTGCCGCCAGGGCGGTGGCGGCATTAGGTTGCGGTACCTGCGGCAGGGGCAGATTCTCCAGCGTTCCCTTCGCATCGCGATAGCGCCAGCCGTTGTTCTGAACCTCATACTGCCAGTCCACACCCCGGCGCAGCAGGTGAGCGCCCTTCTCTTTCGCCACGTCGGCAATGGTGTGCGGCATATCCGGCTCGCCAACCACCGCGGGCTTATTCGTGCGGAAAATACCGGCCTTCTCACGGCCAATACTTTCGCGATCGGGGCCCAGCCAGTCGGTATGATCCAGGGCAATGCTGGTGACCACCGCCACATCGGCATCCACCATATTGGTGGCATCCAGACGCCCGCCGAGGCCCACTTCCAGAATCACCACGTCCAGCTGCGCCTGTTTAAACAGCCACAGTGCAGACAGGGTGCCGTATTCGAAATAGGTTAATGAGATCTCACCGCGCGCCGCTTCAATTTCCGCGAACGACGCCGTATGCGCAGACTCTGGCAGTTCGCTGTTTTGCACGCGAACCCGCTCGGTATAACGTACCAGGTGCGGAGAGCTGTAGACACCAACCTTGTAACCGGCAGCCATCAGGACAGCTTCCAGCGTACGGCAGGTGGTGCCTTTACCGTTGGTTCCGGCGACGGTAAAAACAAACGGCGCAGGTTTCAGCACATCGAGACGCGCAGCAACCTGGCTTACGCGTTCAAGCCCCATATCGATGGTTTTACTGTGCAGGTTTTCCAGATAAGAAAGCCACGTGGCCAGGGGCGACGTGGCTTGGGGAATGCTTTTATTTTCCATGATGCCCGGTTGTCATTAACAGTTTATAAAGCAAAAGGGCAGCGCCAACCGGCCCTGCCCTTTTCAGTTATCAGGCCTCGGGTTCCTGATCCGGTACTACCACGCCTTCGCGCGGCTCATCCGGGTTCGGCGCTGGCAGATTCATCAGCTTCGCCAGGATGCTTGCCAGTTTCAGGCGCATTTCCGGGCGGCGGACGATCATGTCAATCGCGCCTTTCTCAATGAGGAACTCACTGCGCTGGAAGCCCGGCGGCAGTTTTTCACGTACGGTCTGCTCGATAACGCGAGGACCAGCAAAGCCGATCAGCGCTTTTGGCTCAGCGATGTTCAGATCGCCCAGCATCGCAAAGCTTGCAGAAACGCCACCCATGGTTGGGTCGGTCAGTACAGAGATGTACGGCAGACCGCGCTCCTGCATTTTAGCCAGCGCAGCAGAGGTTTTCGCCATCTGCATCAGGGACATCAGCGCTTCCTGCATACGTGCACCGCCAGAGGCGGAGAAGCAGATCAGCGGGCAGTTGTCTTCCAGCGCCTGCTCAACAGCACGCACAAAGCGCGCACCGACCACGGAACCCATTGAGCCCCCCATGAAGGAGAACTCAAACGCGGCGGCCACTACCGGCATCTCGTGCAGGGTGCCTTTCATCACGACCAGCGCGTCTTTCTCGCCGGTCTCTTTCTGTGCAGAGGCCAGACGATCTTTATATTTTTTGGAATCACGGAACTTGAGCACATCTTTTGGCTCAAGCTCGCTACCCAGTTCTACCAGAGAACCTTCGTCCAGCAGGCTGTGCAGGCGATTACGCGCCGTCATGCGCATGTGGTGGTCACACTTCGGACACACCTCAAGATTGCGTTCCAGTTCTGCGCGATACAGAACCTGACCACAGCTATCACACTTCGTCCATACCCCTTCAGGAATGCTCGCTTTACGCGTTGGGGTAATGTTGCTTTTAATTCGTTCAATCCAGCTCATTGATAACCTTTCTGCCTGAACCTGGTCGTATGCCAGTTTTGCTGTAAGAGGCGAATAATGCCATTTTTGCCTCCAACAGACCATGAATGTTGCACATTAAAACATAACAGCCCGAAACTTTGGATAAAAAAGTGGTCGAACCGCCTGCGTGCATTTACTTCGCTTGCTTTGCTGCCGCGCGCTTGTGACGAATAATTTCGATAACACCCGGTAAAACAGAAAGCACAATAATCGCTACAATCAGTAACTTAAGGTTTTCCTGAACCACAGGGAGATCGCCAAACAGGTAGCCTGCATAGGTAAAGAGCAGCACCCACAGCAGCGCGCCAATGACGTTGTATGCCGCAAAATGACGATAGGACATGTGCCCCATTCCCGCCACAAATGGCGCAAATGTACGCACAATAGGCACAAAACGCGCAAGGATAATGGTTTTTCCACCGTGGCGCTCATAAAACGCATGGGTTTTATCTAAATAGCTACGACGGAAAATTTTTGAGTCCGGATTGCTGAATAAGCGCTCACCGAAGACCCGTCCAATGGTGTAGTTGACCGCGTCACCGACAATTGCGGCGATCACCATCAGCACCACCATTATGTGCACATTCAAATCGTTGCCAGGCAGCGCAGATAACGCCCCCGCGACGAACAGCAGCGAATCCCCCGGCAGAAATGGCGTGACTACCAGACCGGTTTCACAGAACAGAATGAGGAACAGAATGGCATACACCCAGACGCCATACTGCGCGACCAGCTCCGCCAGGTGAACATCAATATGCAGAATGAAATCAATCAGAAAACGTATTACGTCCATATTGTCTAAGCCTTAATTGCACCTTTGTTTAGTCCGCCAGAAACAGCGGGCCCATTGGCGGTTTTGGCAGGTCAAACCGGTCCGGATAGTCCACCGAGACCAGATACAGCCCTTCCGCTTTCGCCGTTGCTGCCGCAAGCGTTCTGTCCTTCGCTGCCAGCAGTTCTGCAATCCAGCTCTCCGGCTGGTGTCCGGCACCCACTTCCATCAGGCTGCCCACAATATTCCGCACCATATGATGTACAAAGGCATTGGCTTTGATATCCACCACCACATACGCGCCAAAACGGCTGACGTTTATGTGCATGACGTTACGCCACGGCGTGCGGGACTGACACTGCACCGCACGAAACGAGGTAAAGTCATTTTCACCAATCAGACACTGCGCCGCACGATGCATACGTTCTGCATCCAGCGGTTCATAAAAATGCGTCACGCCCTGGCTTAACACCGCCGGACGAAGACGCTGATTGTAGATGACATAGCGATAACGGCGCGCGGTGGCGCTGAAACGCGCATGAAAATCATCCGGCACAGCTTTCACCCAGCGCACCGCAATGTCACCAGGTAAATTCGCATTTACACCCAACGTCCAGGCAGCGTCCTTGCGCACGGCGGTGGTTTCAAAGTGAACCACCTGCCCCGTTCCGTGGACACCGGCGTCAGTGCGTCCTGCACACAGGACGTTAATCGGTTCGTTCGCCACCTGAGAGAGCGCTTTCTCCAGTTTTTCCTGGACACTGCGCACCTCATTTTGACGCTGCCAGCCATA
This sequence comes from Enterobacter cloacae complex sp. OE43NF, assembly GCF_023544405.1. Classification (NCBI taxonomy): domain Bacteria; kingdom Pseudomonadati; phylum Pseudomonadota; class Gammaproteobacteria; order Enterobacterales; family Enterobacteriaceae; genus Enterobacter; species Enterobacter cloacae complex sp. OE43NF. The sequence continues at coordinate 21,982 of NZ_JAMJFW010000046.1, read as the reverse complement.
ATATTTACTGCCGTCGTACTCGATACCGAGGGCGACTTTATGAACCGGCTTTTGTTCCACGTCTGACATCAGTACAGATACTCCTGCACCAGTTTTTCAGCGATTTTGACCGCCATCAGCGCGCCGCCGAAGCGCACGTTATCGGCTACGGACCAGAACTGAACCTGCTCCGGCATACCGTAATCATTCCGTACGCAGCCCACCGAGAGGTGTGCGCTGCCGGTGGCATCGCCAACCTGCGTCGGGAATTCACTCTCTTCGGAGAGCACAATGTCTTCACCGCGGCCGAACGCATCACGCGCTTCTTCTGCGGCCAGCGGACGCAGGGCTTCGAAACCTACCATCTGCGCATGACCGTAAAAGACCGGCGACTGCACGACATTTGCGGAGATCATCAGCCCCTCGTCCTGCAGAATTTTGCGCGCTTCGTCGACGATACGGCGCTCTTCGCGCACGGAGCCTTCACGATCCGGCAGCAGCGGCAGCATATTGAATGCCAGCTGACGGCCGAAGAAATCGTCTTCGTCAATCGGGATGCCGTTCAGGAGCTTCGCACTCTGTCCGGCCAGCGCGTCGACGGCCTTTTTGCCTTGCGCAGAAGCGGAAAGCAGGCTGGTCACGGTGATACGCGACATACCGCCATCGTCGATTAAAGGTTTAAGAGCGGTCAGCAACTGGCTGGCCAGGCTATTGGGAACCGCAATGATATTGCGGTTACGGTAGTCGGCCAGGACAAACGGGTTCACGTCCGGCACCACCAGCGGGACATCCGGCTCCATCGAGAACAGGCCGCTCAGATCGATCACCAGACAGCCAGAATTCGTCGCGTCTTCAATGTACGACGCGGTGGCTTCAGCACCTGCCGCAAAAAAGGCCAGCTGCGCCTGCGTCCAGTCGAATTCGGCCGCATCCTGAACCATGACGGATTTGCCGCCAAAACGCAGATGCTCACCGGCGCTGTCAGTGCGCGCCAGTGCATAGATATCACCCACCGGGAACTGACGCTCAGCAAGGGTTTCGAGCAGGGCTTCACCCACGGCACCCGTGGCACCTAAAATGGCAATGTTCCAGCCTTCAGACATGGTGGTTTACTCCAGAAATAAAAAAGCGTCCCTGTCGGAGTATCCAACAGGGAGCGTTAAGAAGACATTAATGCGCCGGGTGATGAACGGCGTTAAAACCCAGTTTATGCAGCAGCGCTGCCGCCGCCGCGTCATCGCACATCACATACAGAGAAGACCACTCACGGCGCTCAACGTAATTCTTGCGCAGCTTGTCAAACTCACCCGGGATCCCCGCCACTTTACGCAGCAGCGCATCATCGCGGCGCACATCATACACCAAATGCACCAGCCTTTTCAGCGTTGCCTGATCGAGCGGGCCATGCAGGGTAATGCGGCCAAATTCAGGCGCGGGGAGTAAGGTGTCCAGCGCCACCTGCTGCGGACGGCCAATAAAGGCGCTATAGGCCTCAAAGACCTGGGTTGTACCACGGGCCTTTCCTTCGAGCGTATAACCCGCAATATGCGCGGTTGCAACGTCGACCTTTTTCAGCAGCGCAACGTTGAGATCGGGCTCCGGCTCCCAGACGTCCAGCACCACGCTGAGATCCTGCCCTTCTTCCAGACATTTCAGCAGCGCGGCGTTATCGACGACCGGGCCACGACAGGCATTTATCAGAATAGTGCCAGCCTTCAGACGACGGATCAGCGCCTCGTCAGCAAGATGGAGCGTCTTATAGGCCCCCTCTTTGAAGAGGGGCGTATGGAAGGTGATGACGTCACATGCTTCAACCAGCTCATCCAGGGGGCGGAAGTCGCCTTCATCACCGTTGTCTTTACGCGGCGGATCACACAGCAGGGTGCGAATGCCTAACGCCTCAAGGCGTTTTTGCAGGCGTCCTCCCACGTTGCCCACCCCGACAATGCCTACGGTGCGGTCTTTCAGCGCAAAACCGTCGCGCTCTGCCAGCATCAGCAGAGAAGAGAAAACGTATTCCACTACCGCAATGGCGTTACAGCCAGGCGCGGCGGAAAACCCGATCCCCGCCTGCGTAAGCCATTTGTCATCCACATGATCCGTCCCGGCCGTTGCGGTTCCGACGAATTTAATCGCTTTGCCGGAGAGCAACGCCTCATTTACTTTGGTCACCGAGCGCACCATCAGGGCATCGGCATCATCCAGCTCGTTTACCGGAATGGGTCGACCAGGGACAGCCTTAACATTACCAAGGCGGCTAAAGAGCTCGCGGGCGTAAGGCATATTTTCATCAACGAGGATTTTCACGTCTGAGTACCTGTTTGAGAGGAAGAAAACCTGCCAAGTGTGCCATAATCTGGCCGCCAGGCATATATGCATGCCGGGTTTACGCTGAGTTTTGACTTTAAGGATTTTTGACGATGCAGCCTATTTCAGGTACGCCACCACGCCCTCCGGGTGAAGGCCCTGTCACGCCAAACGTTGCAGGTGAACAACCGCTTTCCACGCAACAGCGCACCGTGCTGGAGCGCCTGATCACGCGCCTGATCGCGCTCACTTCACAGCAAAATGCGGAAGTCTGGGCCGGGGTAAAGCATGATTTAGGCGTCCGGAACGATGCACCGTTGCAGTCGCGCCACTTCCCTGCGGCCGAGCAAAATCTGAATCAGCGTATTACCACCGCACAGCAAAATCACACCACTCGCCAGATAGTTGCACAACTGACCGAGCTATTGGGCCAGGGCAACAACCGTCAGGCAGTCAGTGATTTCATTCGCCAGCAGTTTGGCCAGACCGCCCTGAGCCAGCTAACGCCAGACCAGCTGAAAACCGTGCTGATGCTGCTGCAAACCAATCAGCTGACCATCCCGCAACCGCAACAGCGTCCGTCAACCGAGCGTCCGCTGCTGCCTGCTGAACACAATACGTTGAATCAGATGGTGACCAGGCTGGCCGCCGCCACCGGCGAATCAACAAAGCTTATCTGGCAGTCGATGCTCGAGCTTTCCGGCGTGAAAGCGGGCGAGCTGATCCCGGCCAAACAGTTTACGCATCTGGTCACCTGGCTACAGGCTCGCCAGACGCTGAGCACCCAAAGTACCCCTACCCTGCATACGCTACAGGCGGCACTGAAGCAGCCGCTGGAGCCGCATGAATTTGAGGTGATTCGGGATTACGCCCAGCAGACCTGGCAGGCCACGCCGCAAACGGTACTGACCACCGCGCAGGTGCAAGATTTGCTGAATCAGATCTTTATTCGCCGCGCCGAGCGAGAAGGCGGCGTGCCGGAAGTCAGGGATATTCAACCGATCTATAGCCCGCTGTTTGCGCCGGTGGTGGAGACCTTCAGAACCCTCTCTGCGCGTCCGGGATTACTGTTTATTGCGTTACTGATTGCGCTGGCAATTTTCTGGCTGGTTGCCTGATGTTTTGCCCGGTGGCGCTGCGCTTACCGGGCCTACAACGACCCGAACGGTAGGCCGGGTAAGGCGAAGCCGCCACCCGGCGACAACGGCTCAAGGCCTGCGAAACGCCACCAGCGTCACAACAATCCCCACCACCGCTGAAACGGCTCCCGCCAGGAAGACAGAGGGATAGCCAAACGACGTGGCCAGGAGCCCCGCCAGCGGTCCGGTGACACCGTATGAGATGTCCTGAAACGCCGCATAACCGCCCAACGCCGTACCGCGCACCTGTGGCGCGACGCGTTTTACCACCTCAACCCCCAGCGCCGGGAAGATCAGGGAACAGCCGCAGCCGGTCAGTGCCGCTCCGAGAAGGGCAACGGAGGCCACAGGGGCATACCACAGCAGCAGCAAACCGAGGGTCTCAATCACCAGCGACGCCACGGCCACCTTCACGCCACCAAAGCGATCCGGCATCCAGCCGAACAGCACGCGCATCAGGACAAACGCACCACCAAAGGCGGTTAGCGTAAAGCCCGCCATCGCCCAGCCGCGGCTCATAAAGTACAGCGAAACGAATGTCCCAATCACCGCGAAGCCCACGCCCTGTAGCGCCAGCCCCAGCCCCGGCTGCCAGATTTGACCTATTACGCTCCACAGGGAAGGACGCTCACCTTTATGGGCAGGTACTTTGCGCACCGAGCCGTTAAATGCCCATGCCAGCAGCGGTAACAGCATGGTGGTGGCCGCCAGCGCGGCAAAACCGAACTGGCTGTGGATCAACAGCCCCAGCGGCGCACCTGCCGCGAGTGCTCCATAGATAGCCATACCGTTCCAGGACATCACCTTGCCCGAGCGCGCTGGGCCTACCAGCCCCATTCCCCAGGTCAGGGTGCCGGTCAGCAGTTGGCTTTCACCAAAGCCGAGAATCAAACGTCCCACCACCAGCAGGGCAAATTTATACGCCGCGTCGACCGGCAGAAGCGCGGCAAGCAGCCACGCTGCGCCCGCCAGCCCGCAGGCAAACATGCCCTGCAGCGCTGAGCGTTTGGCACCGTGCTGGTCCGCCAGACGCCCGGCGTAGCCGCGGGTTAATACGGTAGCTAAAAACTGAATACCCACGGCGATGCCAACCAGGGTATTGCCGTAGCCCAGCTCCTGGTGAACAAACAGCGGGATAACCGGCAGCGGCAGGCCAACGGTCATGTAGGTCAGAAATACCGCAAAGGCGATACGGAAAAGGGAAAGGTTCCCGGAAGGGGTACTCTTCTCAGGGATAACGGCCTTCATGCGTAACTCCGTGTTCAGGCATAAAAAAAGGGAGCCTCGCGGCTCCCTTCTACTATACCTTCAAACGCTTACGCTTTCAGCTTGCGCATGACCAGCGTGGCGTTGGTGCCGCCAAAACCGAAGCTGTTGGACATTACGGTCGTCAGCTCACGTTCGGTGGTTTCGGTCACGATGTTCAGGCCCGCTGCCTGCTCGTCCATCTCTTCGATGTTGATGCTTGGCGCGATAAAGCCATTTTCCAGCATCAGCAGAGAGTAGATTGCTTCTTGCACGCCAGCTGCACCCAGAGAGTGACCGGTCATGGCTTTGGTCGCGGAGATTGCCGGGCTGTTGTCGCCGAAGACTTCACGGATCGCACCCAGTTCTTTCACATCGCCTACCGGCGTAGAAGTCCCGTGGGAGTTCAGGTAGTCGATTGGGGTATCAACACCGTGCATCGCCATCTTCATGCAGCGCACCGCGCCTTCGCCGGATGGAGCAACCATGTCAGCGCCGTCAGACGTTGCACCGTAGCCCACGATCTCAGCGTAGATGTGCGCGCCACGTGCCAGAGCGTGTTCCAGCTCTTCAACCACAACCATACCGCCGCCGCCTGCGATAACAAAACCGTCACGGTGCGCATCATAGGTACGGGATGCTTTAGCCGGGGTTTCATTGTATTTGGTAGACAGGGCACCCATCGCGTCGAATTCACAGGCCATTTCCCAGCCCAGCTCTTCGCCGCCGCCAGCAAATACGATGTCCTGTTTACCCAGTTGGATCTGCTCAACAGCATTACCGATGCAGTGTGCGGACGTCGCACATGCAGAGCTGATGGAGTAGTTCACACCATGAATTTTGAATGGGGTTGCCAGGCACGCGGAGACCGCAGAACCCATGGCTTTGGTTACCACGTACGGACCTACTGCTTTCAGACCACGCGGGCTACGCATGGCGTCAGCACCGAATACCTGCGCTTTGGATGAACCACCGGAACCGGCAATCAGACCCACGCGCGGGTTGTTCTGGTAAACCTCTTCGCTCAGGCCCGAATCTTTGATCGCTTCCTGCATGGAGAGATAAGCATAAATAGAGGCATCGTTCATGAAACGAACCACTTTACGGTCAATCAAACCGGTGGTGTCCAGTTTGACGTTACCCCATACGTGGCTACGCATACCTGAATCTTTAAACTCTTCAGAGAAAGTGATCCCGGAGCGTCCTTCACGCAGAGATGCCAGGACTTCCTGCTGGTTATTACCGATGCTGGAAACAATGCCCAGGCCAGTAATCACTGCACGTTTCATTCAATACCTCTGTAAGTCGCACTATAGTAAGTTTCGAGTCGCACAATAGCGTACACTTGTACGCCGAACAAGTCCGATCAGACATTTTCTGCGGAAATTTGCACCGATGGACTCACATCGTTAAGATCGTGCCACTGCCTGTCAGACGAGTAACTTACGTGAAACAAAACGCTATACAACCCGCCAACCTCGAATTCAACGCTGAGGGTACACCTGTTTCCCGAGATTTTGATGACGTCTATTTTTCTAATGATAACGGACTGGAAGAAACCCGCTATGTTTTCCTCGACGGAAATCAGCTCAGCGCACGCTTTCCCGCCCATCCGCGCAGTCTGTTTGTCGTCGCAGAGAGCGGGTTCGGTACCGGCCTGAATTTTCTGACCCTCTGGCAGGCTTTCGACCAGTTTCACGCTGCCCATCCTGAGGCTACGCTACAAAGATTACATTTCATCAGTTTCGAAAAATTTCCACTCACCGCGCACGACCTGCACCTGGCGCACCAGCGCTGGCCGGAGCTTGCCCCGTGGGCTGAACAACTTCAGGCGCAGTGGCCGCCCGCCATCGGCGGTTGCCATCGTCTGCTGCTTGACGGTGGACGCGTCACGCTGGACTTATGGCTCGGCGATATCAACGAACTGACCGATAAGCTTGATGATTCGATGAACCAGAAGGTGGACGCGTGGTTCCTTGACGGGTTTGCGCCAGCCAAAAACCCGGAGATGTGGAGTCAGCATCTGTTTAGCGCCATGGCGCGTCTGGCGCGGCCTGGCGCAACGCTCGCGACCTTTACCTCGGCGGGGTTTGTCCGCCGCGGCTTACAGGAAGCAGGCTTTACGATGCGAAAAACCAAAGGGTTTGGCCGCAAGCGCGACATGCTGGTCGGGACGATGGAGCAGACGCTGGCGATCCCCGCCCGGGCGCCCTGGTTTGCACGCCGCGCCAGCGCCTCCCGTGAGGTGGCGATAATCGGCGGAGGGATTGCCAGCGCCCTGCTTTCGCTCGCGCTTTTACACCGCGGCTGGCAGGTGACGCTCTACTGTGCTGACCTTGCTCCGGCAAACGGCGCCTCCGGCAACCGTCAGGGAGCCCTTTATCCGCTTTTAAGCGCGCACGACCCGGCGCTGTTCCAGTTTTTCCCCGCGGCCTTTACCTTTGCCCGTCGCGTATACGACACCCTTCCGGTGGCGTTCGATCATGACTGGTGCGGCGTGACGCAGCTCGGCTGGGATGAAAAGAGCCAGCAAAAAATCGCGCAGATGCTGTCGCTGGGCCTGCCGGAAGAGATTGCCCGCGCGGTAAGTGCGAAAACGGTGACAGACACCACCGGCGTTGAGACGGGCTGCGGCGGTATTCAGTATCCGCTCGGCGGCTGGCTGTGCCCTGCCGAACTGACCACTGCGGCGATTACCCTGGCACAGTCACGCGGGCTGACGGTGCATTATGCTCATAAGGTTGCATCGCTTAGCCGGACAGCCCACTGGATCCTGCGCTTTGCCGATGGCAAAGAGGCCACGCATGCCAGCGTTGTGCTGGCAAACGGACATCACATCAATCAGTTTGTCCAGACAGAGACATTGCCCGTTTATCCGGTTGGCGGCCAGGTGAGCCATATTCCGACCGCGCCTGCACTGAGCCAACTGCGCCAGGTGCTGTGCTATGACGGCTACCTGACGCCGCAAAATCCGTCTAATGCTCATCATTGCATTGGTGCCAGTTACCATCGCGGTGAAACTGACACGCATTACCGTGAGGAGGATCAGCAGCAGAACCGCCAGCGCCTGATTGACTGCTTCCCGGACGCGGCGTGGGCGAGAGAGGTTGACGTCAGCGAGGGCGAAGCGCGCTGCGGCGTACGCTGCGCCACCCGCGATCATCTGCCCATGGCGGGAAATGTACCGGACTATGAGGCAACGCTTGATGTGTATCAGGATCTGGCTGAACACAAGGAGACGGCTGTGGTCTCACCGGTTCATCCGGAGCTGTTTATGCTGGGCGGGCTGGGCTCGCGCGGGTTGTGTTCTGCACCGCTGCTGGCTGAAGCGTTAGCGGCGCAAATGAGCGATGAGCCCATTCCGCTGGACAGCACCACGCTCGCAGGGCTGAATCCGAATCGTTTGTGGGTGCGGAAATTGCTGAAGGGGAAGCAGGTTAAATAGGGTGCCCTCTCCCACCGGGAGAGGGAGGTGAAACGCTTACTTCGCTTTCGCCTGCTGGAACAGGTTGTCCCACATACCCATCACCAGAGACTGGTCGCGCGGAGAAAGCTCGCCCGCCTGGATGGCTTTTTCCAGGCTGCGGCTCACTTCATCATGAATGGCCTCGGCAGAGTGATCGTCCCCGGCTTCCAGCTCGGCAACGGCCAGCGTCAGGTGACCACGCAGATAACCGCTGGCGAACAGCTCATCATCACTGGCGTGTTCCACCATGTCATCAATTAACGCCAGAATGCGTGATTCAAATTCTGCGATCATCTTCTTTCCTCTGTTAAAGATCTTCCGGCCACGGGAAGCATTCCGCCGTGATCTCCGGCGTATGGTAATAATTCTGTAAAGCCTTGATCAGACGTGCCGGGCGTTCCGGGATGCCTTTCTCAAGATACTCCATCACCTGCGCATGCACGCGGCGCTGGAAGAGAATACGGTCTGGCTCGAAATCCCCTTCGAGATTGTCACAACTGACGTTGAACGGGAAACCCGCCGCCACGCAAAACAGCCACTCCAGCGCCTGCGGTTTGACTTCCACATCTTCAAACTGACCCTGCGTGGCCGCGTCACGTCCGTCCGGACAGTACCAGTAACCAAAGTCCACCAGCTCGCGACGCGCTTTTCCCGCAATGCACCAGTGTGAAATCTCATGCAGGCCACTGGCGTAAAAACCATGCGCAAACACGATGCGGTTATAGGGCACCTCTGCATCAGCAGGAAGATAGATCGGTTCGTCGTCGCCTTTAATCAGACGGGTATTAAAATCATCAGCAAAACAGCCGTCAAAAATCTCAATCAGCTGTTCATAGTTATGCGTACTGTTCATGCGTTCATCCCCAGCCAGGTGAGGATCTCCTGTCCATGGCTGTCATAAAGAAGCTTGGCGCTCATCACCGCCGAGACGATGACGATCATCGGGCGAATCAGCTTCTGTCCTTTGCTTAATACCAGACGCGAGCCCGCGCGCGCGCCTAAAAACTGCCCCGCCATCATCACAAGCCCGGTTGCCCAGATAACCTTGCCGCCGATGATAAACAGCAGCAGGCCGCCGACGTTCGAGGTGGCATTCAGCACTTTAGCGTGGGCGGTAGATTTGGCGAGGTTAAATCCGGCCAGCGTGACAAACGCCAGGGCATAGAACGACCCGGCGCCTGGGCCAAAGAAGCCATCGTAAAACCCGACGCAGCCGCCTGCGATAAGCGCGAAAGGCAGACCATGCAGCCGACGCTGCCTGTCCTCTTCACCGAGCTTTGGCATCAGCAGAAAGTAGAGACCAATACAGATGACCAGCACCGGCAGGATCTGACGCAGAATGTCAGACTGTACGTGCTGAACCAACAGCGCACCGGAGGTTGAGCCGATGAAGGTCATCAGAATATTGAGCTTCTGGTCGGCAAGATTAACCACCTTACGGCGAATAAAATAGAGCGACGCGGAAAGGGACCCGCCGCAGGCCTGAAGCTTGTTGGTGGCAAGCGCCTGAGCCGGGCTCATGCCCGCCGCCAGCAGCGCCGGAACGGTAAGCAACCCGCCACCGCCCGCGAGGGCATCGATAAAACCGGCCAGCATTGCCACAAAGAACAGCACCACCAGCAGCAGCGGTGACACCATAAACAGGTCGACGAAATTATCCATTAAAGTACATGCTCATCCAGTAGCGCCTGGCAGGAAGGCGGCAACGGAGGCGGTGTCTTCTTCTCAGGCTTAGAGGTTCCAGGTTTTGCCGGTTCAAACCAGCTTTGCAGTTCCGCACCGCAGCCATCGCCTGGCGGTGGTAGCGGCTGATCTTCACATTCCAGACTGTTTGCCGGGCAGCGCAGACGTACGTGCATATGCGCACGATGCTGGAACCACGGACGCACTTTGCGCAGCCAGTCGCGATCGGTTCCCTCATCCAGGCAGAGCTGCTGCTTAATGGCCGGGTTAACGAAGATCCGCGTGACCTCGTTGTCCTTCGCTGCCAGCTTAATCAGGCTGAAAACATCCGGTGTCCACAGCGATGGCACAACGCTTTTGCCGTCGCGCGCCACCAGATCCAGCGCCTGCGGCTTCAGCAGTTGGGCCGAGGTCCAGCGCGTTTTAGGCAACTGCAGGAAAATATCCACATCCAGCCCGGTCTGGTGACTGGCGTGCCCACCGTTGAAACGACCGCCAGCAGGCATACCCATATCGCCAATCAGCATCGTACCCAGCCCCAGGTTATGCACCTGGTTACCCAGACGCTGGATAAACAGCACCAGATCCGGGTGGCCGAAGTAACGACGCTGGTCGGTACGCATCACCTGATAAGTATCCGACTGCAGAGGAAGTTCCTGCGCACCAACGATACAGCCATTGGAGAACGCACCAATCGACTGCGCGCTTCCCGCCACCGGGTGAGTGATTTTTTGCCATGGCGTGGCGGCCAGACTGGCCCCACTGGCGAGTAGCGCCAGCAGAGCAATTGCGGTTTTTTTCATAGTTACCAGCGTGGAATGGTGGTCGTCACATCCGCATTCTGCGCACGCTGGCGCAGGAAGTGATCCATCAACACGATTGCCAGCATGGCTTCTGCGATTGGCACCGCGCGGATCCCGACACACGGATCGTGACGTCCTTTGGTGATCATCTCAACTTCTTCACCAGAGCGGTTAATCGTGTGGCCCGGCACGGTAATACTGGACGTTGGCTTCAGCGCGATATTGGCAATAATCTGCTGCCCGCTGCTGATGCCGCCGAGAATGCCACCCGCATGATTGCTCTGGAAGCCCTCTTTTGTAATTTCGTCACGGTTCTGGCTGCCGCGAAGCTGAACCACGTCAAAACCGTCGCCAATTTCGACGCCCTTCACCGCATTGATGCTCATCAGCGCGTGGGCAATGTCCGCGTCCAGACGGTCAAATACAGGCTCACCCCAGCCTGGCGGTACGCCGTCAGCCACCACGGTCACTTTTGCACCGATAGAGTCGCCCTCTTTTTTCAGGCCACGCATCAGCTCGTCCAGCGCCTCCAGCTTCTCAACATCAGCACAGAAGAACGGGTTTTGTTCAACCTGCTCCCAGTCTTTAATGGCCAGCGGAATGTCACCCATCTGGGTCAGGCACCCGCGGATCACGATGCCAAATTTCTGCTGCAGGTATTTCTTGGCAATTGCCCCTGCGGCGACGCGCATCGCAGTTTCACGCGCGGAGGAACGTCCACCGCCGCGATAGTCGCGAAAACCGTACTTTTGTTCGTAGGTGTAGTCAGCGTGGCCCGGACGGAACACATCTTTGATGGCACCGTAGTCCTGAGAACGCTGGTCAGTGTTTTCAATCAGCAGACCAATACTGGTCCCGGTGGTGCGGCCTTCAAAAACGCCTGAGAGAATTTTGACCTGGTCCGGCTCGCGACGCTGCGTGGTGTAGCGAGAGGTGCCCGGACGACGACGGTCAAGGTCGTGCTGTAAATCGGCTTCGGTGAGTTCGATGCCTGGCGGTACGCCGTCAACGATACAGCCCAGTGCCAGCCCGTGCGACTCACCAAAGGTGGTCACGCGGAATATTTGTCCAATACTGTTTCCTGCCATCACGGCTCCGATGTCGTTATTTGTGTGTGAGCGTTGTGAAACGGGCCGAAGCCCGCTGGATTAATCTTTGTAGATGCTGAAATGTTCGCGCGCATCGAGCAGCTGCACTTTGGTCAGCATAAAGACGCCGTCACCGCCGTTGTCGAACTCAAGCCAGGTGAACGGCACATCCGGGTACTGCTCTATCAGATGTACCATGCTGTTGCCCACTTCACAAATCAGAACACCGTCGTCGGTCAGATAATCCGGTGCGCAGGCCAGAATGCGGCGGGTCAGCTTCAGGCCGTCAGAACCCGATGCCAAGCCCAATTCTGGCTCGTGACGATATTCGTTCGGCAGATCGGACATATCTTCCGCATCCACGTACGGCGGGTTGGTTACGATCAGATCGTACTGCAGCGTCGGCAGGTCACGGAACAGATCGGAGCGGATAGGCGTAACATGGTGGATCAGCCCGTGTTCTTCGATATTGTGCTCGGTTACCGCCAGCGCGTCGGTGGAGATGTCCACCGCGTCCACTTCCGCTTCCGGGAAGGCATAAGCGCAGGCAATGGCAATGCAGCCGCTGCCGGTACACATATCCAGAATGTGCTGCGGTTGACGGTTAATCAGCCCTTCGAAGTGGTTGTTGATCAGCTCACCAATCGGCGAGCGCGGCACCAGCACGCGTTCATCAACATAGAATTCGTGACCGCAGAACCAGGCTTTGTTGGTCAGATAGGCTACCGGAATACGCTCGTTCACGCGGCGGATCACACGCTCAACGATGCGGTGCTTTTCGCTGGAGGTCAGACGCGCGGTGCGCATGTCTTCCGGAATATCGAGCGGCAGGTAGAGAGAAGGCAGCACCAGTTGAACAGCTTCATCCCACGGGTTATCCGTACCGTGTCCGTACCAGATATTGGCGGCGCTGAAGCGGCTAACCGACCAGCGCAACATGTCCTGTATGGTATGCAGCTCGTTTACTGCTTCATCGACAAAAATTTTATCCACTCTTTCCTCCAGGGCATGCTCGCATAATTTTCGGCGGCTAGTTTGCCATGAAGACGGCGATAAATCAGCAATGACGCGTACCGCTTGAGGTTAAAAAATGCGTTTAGTCGGGTACACTATCGGAAATACGAGATGAGAACGACGAATGAAAAAGAAAACATCGCTCAGCGAGGAGGATCAGGCGCTCTTCCGTCAGCTCATGACCGGGACGCGTCAAATCAAGCAGGACACGATTGTCCACCGGCCGATGCGCAAAAAAGCCAGCGAAGTGCCGGTCAAAAGGCTATTGCAGGAGCAGGCGGATAATAGCCACTATTTTTCCGATGAGTTTCAGCCGCTGCTTAACACGCAGGGTGCGGTCAAGTACGTTCGCGAAGATGTCAGCCACTTTGAGCTGAAAAAATTACGCCGGGGAGATTATTCACCCGAGCTGTTTCTCGATTTGCATGGTTTGACGCAGATGCAGGCGAAACAGGAGCTGGGGGCGTTGATTGCCGCCTGTCGCCGCGAACATGTGTTTTGTGCCTGCGTGATGCACGGCCACGGTAAACATGTTCTTAAGCAACAAACGCCGCTGTGGCTGGCTCAGCATCCACACGTGATGGCGTTTCATCAGGCGCCCAAAGAGTACGGCGGAGATGCCGCCTTGCTGGTGTTGATTGAAGTTGAAGAGTGGCAACCGCCAGAACTGCCCTGAAAACATGGCGGGAGGCATAGTTGCTCCCGCCTTATCGCACGTCACCTCAGATTGCTTTCGCCATCCGGAGATTGCATGGACTCATTTGCCAGTTGAAGACCCCTTTGCCGGTTTCGTCGAGGGTGACGTTGGCAATGGCGGAGGTTGTAAACATCGGTGGCGTCTCGCCCGGGCACAGTTCAGATACCAGATAGCCAACCAGTGGCAGGTGGGAAATGACCAGTGCAGAAGCGACACCTTCATTGCACAGCGCCTGCAGGTAGGCACTGACAAGGCCGACATCACCACACGGCGTGAGTTCAGGGAGAACATCGACGCTGGTCGGCAGGTTCATACACTCCCCTACCACATCCAGCGTCTGTTCAGCACGCAGGAACGGACTCACCAGAACGCGTTCAATGTCCACTTTTTGACCTTTAAGCCAGTTCGCCATCTGACGAGATTCGTCGCAGCCGCAGACGGTTAAAGGACGTACTGAGTCACTGGCGGCATCGAGTGCCGCGTCGCCGTGACGCATGATAAAAACTTGCATATTGCACCGCTTTTGTTAACCAGAATCACCGGCGTTAACTACCCGCGATTAATGCTTGAGGTAGAAAACCCGATGGCCGGGCATTGTGCCTGATCCATTCGGTGAATGAAACGCTGTTTTTTACCTCAATGGCGTAAGTATAGTCAATCTCTGTTTACAAAATCGCCAAATCAGATTCATTCACCGCCGGATTTACCCTTCTTTGACCTCAACTTACGAGGACAGTTTCCCTTGCTGGCCAAAATGTCTGGCCCCGTTCCGCCATCTGCAATAATTCGTCACAGGGTGTAAACCGGGGACCATACTGCGTGGCAAGACGTTGCAGAATCGCAACCACTTCACCCGCTCCGAGGGTGTCCATGTAACGGAACGGGCCGCCAAGGAACGGCGGGAAACCAATACCAAATACGGCGCCAATATCGCCATCGCGTGCGCTTTTAATCACCTGCTCGCCAAAACAGCGTGCGGCTTCATTAAGCATCATCATCACACAGCGTTCAGCACACTGAACGGCAGACAGTTTCGCCTGTCCGGTTGTTGGGATAAGCCCATAGACCGAAGGGTCGACCTGTTTCTTGCTTTTACGCCCTTTTGCACCGTAAAGATAGAAACCGCGTTCATTTTTTCTGCCTTTGCGATCGTCCTTCAAAATTGCAGAAACAATGTTTGCAGGCGGGCTAAAACGCTCGCCATATGCGGCCTCCAGCACAGGTATAATTTTAGTGCCAGTGTCTATTCCTACCTCATCCAAAAGTTGGATTGGGCCAACGGGGAAACCAAACTTGACCAGCGCCTCGTCGACGTGTTCGATCTTCTCCCCTTCCACCAGCAGGCGCATCGCTTCGTTGATATACGGCGCCAGAATTCGGTTGACGTAGAAACCCGCTTTATCTGCCACGACGATCGGGGTTTTGCCCTGCTTTTTCGCCAGTTTCACTACCGTAGCGACAGTCTGCGGGCTGGTTGACGCGTGTGGAATAACTTCAACCAGCGGCATTTTTTCAACCGGACTAAAAAAGTGCAGGCCAATCACCTGCTCAGGACGCGCGGCTTTCGCTGCGATATCACCGATCGGTAATGAAGAGGTATTCGAGGCGAAAATCGTGTGCGGCGCACAATGTTGCTCAACGTCCGCAACCATCTGCTGCTTAAGCGCCAGATCTTCAAACACCGCTTCAATCACCAGATCGCGATGGGCAAAACCACGGTAGTCAGTAGTGCCGCTGATCATGGCCACGGTTTTATCACGCTCGCTTGCCTTGATATGGCGGCGTTTAACCTTCCGATCAAGGTTCTGCCAGCTGTACTGCAGCGCGTGGTTAATCCCTTTCGGGTTGATGTCTTTGATACGTACGGGCAATTTGGCTTTGCTGGCTGTGACAAACGCAATACCACCGCCCATCAGTCCGCCCCCGAGAACGCCAACGGCGTTGAGCGGCGCAGGTTCAGCGTCACTACCCGGATCTTTTTTAACGTCAGTGCTGGCAAAGAAGATGCTGCGCAACGCCTGCGATTGCGGCGTCATCGCCAGTTCACCAAAGGCTTTTGCCTCCGCGGCATAACCGCTGCTGCTGCCCTGCGACAACCCGGTTTCAATCACCTCAAGAATGCGCTTCGCCGCCGGATAGTTGCCTTTGGTCTTTTGTTCGGTTTTCTTGCCCACCATGCTAAACAGCAGCGCCCGCCCCAGCGGCCCGGCCAGGACGCGCTCACGCACCGGCAGAACACGTCTTGCCTGACGTCCCTTCAGCGCCAGCTCTACGGCGGCTTCCAGCAAAATAGAATGCGGAACGACGTCATCAACCAGCCCCGCTTTCAGTGCCTGACGGGCGCGCAGCTGTTTGCCGGTTAAGATCATCTCCAGCGCTGTACTAACGCCAACCAGCCGCGGCAGACGCTGCGTTCCACCGGAGCCGGGAAGCAGCCCAAGCTGTACTTCCGGCAACCCAAGAACGGTTTTCGCGTCGTCAGTACAAATACGACTGTGACAGGCCAGCGCCAGCTCCAGCCCACCGCCCAGGCATGCGCCGTGGATCGCGGCGATCGCCGGGATCGGCAGCGAGTGGATCTCCGCCATCACCTGCTGCCCCTGGCGCGCCAGATCTTCCGCCTCCTGCGCGCTTTGCGCCCGGGCGATCATGTTGATATCGGCCCCGGCAATAAAGTTGTCTGGCTTTGCCGAGATAAACACCAGGCCGCGAATCGCTTTGTTCTCGGGGATCTGCTTTAACATCTCGCGCACCTGAACGCCAAATTCCGCCTTCAGGGTATTCATCTTTTCGTCGGGGACATCAATGGTAATCACAGCCACGTTATCGAGGCGAACCGTCAGATTAAATGCAGATGCCATTGCCATTATTCAGCCTCCAGAACCATTGCTGCCCCAAGACCGCCCGCCGCGCAGGCGGTGACGAGGCCAAAACCGCCGCCACGGCGACGTAACTCATGTAATGTTTGGGTGATCATCCTTGCGCCCGTTGCCGCAAACGGATGACCGTAGGCGATAGAGCCGCCCAGTACGTTAAATTTGCTTTGGTCCACTTCTCCAGTGGCATGGGCGCGGCCAAGCACATCGCGAGCAAAACGTTCGCTGGCCAGTAGCTGGACGTTGGCCAGGGTTTGTGCGGCAAAGGCCTCGTGCATATCAATCAGCGTTAAATCAGCGAGGGTCAACCCTGCGCGATCCAGCGCCAGCGGCGTGGACCAGGCCGGGCCTAACAGCATGTCCTGCCAGACGTCGATTGCCGTGAACGCGTAGCTGCGCAGATAACCGAGCGGGGTAAGACCCAGCTCTTTGGCTCGCGATTCGGTCATCAGGATCACCGCGGCAGCACCATCGGTCAGCGGAGTACTGTTGGCGGCCGTAACGGTGCCGTGTTTGCGGTCGAATGCAGGACGCAGTCTGGCATAGTCCGCCAGCGTCGAGGTGCCACGAATGTTGTTATCTTCCACCAGCGGTTCGCGGTAAGGCGGGATATACGCGGTCATCACCTCGTCGTTAAGCTTGCCTTCCGACCAGGCTTTCGCCGCAAGCTGATGGGAACGGTGAGCCAGCGCATCCTGCTGCTCCCGGGTAATGCCGTAGGTTTTGGCCATCTGCTCGGCGGTGTCGCCCATGCGCAGGCCGGTGGAGTATTCAGCCACCGCAGGTGGAACAGGCATCAGGTCACGAAGGCGTAAACGCGAGAAGAGCTTGAGTTTTTGCCCGGTGGTGCGCGCTTTATTTGCATCCACCAGAATGCGGGCCAGCTTTTTACTGACCCCTATCGGCAGCACGGAGGACGAGTCTGCCCCGCCGGCGATCCCCGCGCGAATGGTGCCCGCCATCAGGCTTTCGGCCACATTTGCCACCGCCTGAAAGCTGGTTGCACACGCACGGCAGACGCTGTAAGCATCCGTATGCACGTTCATTCCGGTGCCGAGGACAATTTCTCGTGCAATGTTCGGGGCTTCTGGCATCTGAACAACCTGGCCAAAAACCAGCTGCTCAATGACGTCAGGCGGTATTTCGCTGCGAGCCAGCATCTCCCCCACCACCATTTTCCCCAGGTCGACGGCCGGTATGCCGTGAAACGCTGTCGCCTGACGCGCAAACGGCGTACGCAATCCACTGACAATGGCAATGCGGTCACCTTGTCGGGTGATAAGCGGTAATGCCTGACTCATAACATTCCCCTGTAAAAATTTTTTGCAAACATAAAGTGGTCTGACCTGATAAATAGTCTTAACCATTTTTTTACATTCAGCCAATTGGGGAAACGAAAAAATGCGAACTAAAACACAGAGAAGAAAAAAGAAAATGCTCCGAGGTAAAAACAAAACGGTAACCCAGAGGTTACCGTTTTGAGTGTTTGCACCCTCACCTGTGGGAGAGGGCATCAGGCCGCAGAGATTAACGCAGACCGAGTTGGAAAATCAGCGTTTCAGCTTCGCAGGCGAAGACAAAGTCGATATCCAGCTTCACGCCGCCGTCCACTTCCGTGAAGGTGGACTTGATTTCACACGGATCGGATTCTACGTCGCGCGCGCGCTTGCTCAGCGCCGCCAGGGTTTCTTCCGCTTCGGCACGATTGGTGAACACGCGGCTGTAAGAGGCGGTGCAATCGGAGTTGTCCATGATGGTACCAACATCCATACAGCAGCAAACCGGGGTTTCATCAGCACTGCATTTACTCATATCTCAATTTCCTCTGTATTCGCGCAGGACGCGAGACAAACACGATGCTGATATTTTACGCCCCGATGCAGACGCTCTCCAGCCGTTAATGGCGCAAAACGGGATAAGTGACCAATATCACACTAAAAAATGATCTAAAACAAAATTCGCCCTTTTGGGTGAGTCGTGATGGTCACATTTTTGCCAACCAGATCTCGTTTCAAGAAACATGTTTGAAAATATTAATAAACAAACTTGCAACATTCTAGCTGGTCAGACCTATACTCTGGCCACTGGTCTGATTTGTAAGTCATACCTCAGACCCTACACTTCGCGCTCCTGTTACGGTATGTAACAATTATTGAATAAAAATAACTCAATGAGGTTATGGTCATGAGCCAGAAAACCCTGTTCAACAAGACTGCGCTGGCAGTCGCAGTGGCAATCGTCTCTACGTCCGCCTGGTCAGCGGGCTTCCAGTTAAACGAATTTTCTTCCTCTGGCCTTGGCCGTGCGTATTCCGGGGAAGGTGCAATTGCTGATGATGCAGGAAACGCCAGTCGTAACCCTGCGCTGATCATGATGTTTGATCGCCCAACGTTCTCAGCGGGCGCCATCTTTGTTGATCCGGGTGTGGATATTACGGGCCGTTCCCCGAGCGGAGCCAGCCTGAATTCCGATAACATCGCACCAACGGCATGGGTGCCAAACCTGCACTTCGTCGCGCCAATCAACGACCAGTTTGGCTGGGGTGCATCCGTAACCTCTAACTATGGTTTAGCGACCGAGTTTAATAACGACTACGCAGCAGGAGCCTATGGCGGTAAAACCGACCTTGAGACTCTGAACCTGAACCTGAGCGGTGCTTACCGTCTGAACAGTAACTGGAGCTTCGGCGTTGGCTTTGATGCCGTTTACGCTAAAGCGAAAATCGAACGTTACGCGGGCGATCTCGGCAAAATCGTTGCGGGCTCCGGCGCACTGCCGCCGCCTCTGGCACAACAGGTTGCAGGGATCCCGGCAGACACCCAGATCGCGTATCTGAAGGGTGACGAGTGGGGCTTTGGCTGGAACGCCGGTATCCTTTATGAACTCGATAAAAACAACCGTTACGGTTTCACCTACCGTTCCGAAGTGAAAATCGACTTTGACGGCGACTACAAGAGCAGCCTGCCTTCTGCTTATAACCAGATCCTCGGCACCTTCGGCCTGCCAATGGGCACCGATGGCCGTACCACTGGCGGTTCTCTGAGTCTGCACTTACCGGAAATGTGGGAATTGTCCGGTTATAACCGCGTGGCACCACAGTGGGCGATTCACTATAGTCTGACCTACACCAGCTGGAGCCAGTTCCAGGAGCTGAAAGCGACCAACAGCAAAGGCGACACGCTGTTCTATAAAGATGAAAGCTTCCGTGATGCCTACCGCATCGCACTGGGTACCACCTACTATATGGATGACAACTGGACGTTCCGTACCGGTATTGCCTTCGATGATAGCCCGGTTCCGGCTGACAAACGTTCTATCTCCATTCCGGATCAGGACCGCTTCTGGCTGAGCGCCGGTGCGACCTATGCATTCAACAAAGATGCCTCTGTCGATGCGGGTATTTCGTATATGCACGGTCAAAAAGTCAGCTTCAAGGAAGGTCCGTATGAGTTCTCTTCCGAAGGTAAAGCCTGGCTGTACGGCCTGAACTTCAACTACGCGTTCTAATTCGCGCAGGGATCAAAAAAGGTGAGCATCGCTCACCTTTTTTATTTATTCCGAATCGATATCTTTTAATTCGTTCTCGATTGCCTTCGCGTTTGGATTCTCTTCCGGCTTCAGCTTGCCACCATTGGCAATAAAGTCATGATTCTGGAAGTAAGCTTCACGCACCATGATATATGGATCGGAAGACTGACGCAGCAGACCGTCGGAATCGAGCAGTTGCGCACGTGTTTCAATTCCTTCTACCGTCCATTTACCAATCGACAGCGGCCAGGTCAGCCACGAAAGAACCGGATACAGCGTATCCACCATATCACCGCCATCATCACGTACGGTAAAGCTGCCATAGAACGGCAGATGAACGTAAGGGCCGTAACCGACGCCATAATGACCCAGCGTACTCCCGAAGCGGTGCGGCTGTTCACGCTGCAGTTCCGGGTTCGCCATGCCGGCGACATCGATAAAGCCCCCCATCCCCAGCAGGGAGTTCAGGAAGAAGCGAGTAAAGTGCACCATCCCCTGATACGGATCGCCTTGCAGGAAGTAGTTGACCATCACCGCTGGCTCTTCAAGGTTACTGGTGAAATTGCTCAACCCGTTACGCGCAGGCTGGGGAACATAATCACGCCATGCAACCGCCACCGGGCGAACCACATACGGATCCAGCACGTTATAGTTGAAGCTATACATTGAGCGGTTAAATCCTTCGAGAGGATCGGAGCGTCCCGTTTGCTCCCCGGAGCTGGCGCAGCCCACAAGCATCGTCGCGCCCAGCGCAAGCGCCGACAGCCGAAGTTTCATAAAATTCTCCCTGTTCAGTATGGCTATCGTTGATTGCCATCCGTAACGGAGCATTTGATGCTCCGTCTGTAAACGTGCAAGTGATTGTATCAGCACGTTTACCGATGTCTATGAGCACAATTACGGGCAGTAACCACCGTCACTCTGATCTCAGCATAGCCTGTCTTTTAGAATTCGTTTCGCTGGCAATTTTATAATGGCTTTGAATGAGATGTCTCACCTTTGTTGCCATTACCCTCACTTTAAGAGCATCCCCACGGGCATTTTGTTAAAAGCCGCTACGCTTAAAAGAAAGAACACCCAACTGGAGCGGTTATGAAAGACGTGGGCGAAGAGAAAATTGGCGAGAGCAATGAAGAACTTGAAATTGAGAGCGAGGAAAAAGAGCGCGGTGAAAAGATAGAGATTGATGAAGATCGCCTTCCCTCCCGCGCGATGGCGATCCATGAACATATCCGTCAGGATGGAGAAAAGGAGATGGAGCGCGATGCCATGGCCCTGCTGTGGTCCGCTATCG
Organism: Enterobacter cloacae complex sp. OE43NF; assembly: GCF_023544405.1. NCBI lineage: Bacteria > Pseudomonadati > Pseudomonadota > Gammaproteobacteria > Enterobacterales > Enterobacteriaceae > Enterobacter > Enterobacter cloacae complex sp. OE43NF. The sequence continues at coordinate 863 of NZ_JAMJFW010000046.1, read as the reverse complement.
CGGCAGGCCTCTCCATGGGGGCATCGTTACTTGCGAAGGGTATTTTCCATGTGCAGCTTGAAGGTGTACCCGGTGGCTTTTTGCTGGAGAACCTGGGCTACACCTTCGGCTTTATCATCGTCATTATGGCCCGCCAGCAGCTTTTTACTGAAAACACGGTCACCGCCGTTCTGCCGGTCATGCAAAACCCGACCCTGGGTAACTTTGGCTTACTGATGCGTCTGTGGAGCGTGGTCCTGCTGGGCAACCTCATCGGCACGGGTATCGCCGCCTGGGCGTTTGAATATATGCCGATATTTGATGAACCCACCCGGGATGCGTTTGTGAAAATCGGTATGGATGTGATGAAAAACACGCCCGTGGAGATGTTCTCTAACGCCATTATCTCTGGCTGGATTATCGCGACAATGGTCTGGATGTTCCCGTCTGCAGGCAGCGCCAAAATTGTGGTAATCATATTAATGACGTGGCTGATTGCGCTGGCCGACACCACCCATATCGTGGTGGGTACTGTAGAAATCCTCTATCTGGTGTTTAACGGCACGCTTCACTGGACCGATTTCTTCTGGCCATTTGCACTGCCCACGCTTGCGGGCAACATCTGCGGCGGAACCTTTATTTTTGCGCTGTTGAGTCATGCCCAGATCCGTAACGACATGTCTAATAAGCGTAAAGCCGAGATGAAAGCGCGGGAAAATGATGAAAAGTCGGCAAATAAATCGGCCTGAATGGTGACTCTTTGAGCAGTCGGGCGGCAATGCGCTTAACGCAAAGTGTAAATAACGGTATACTCGTGCCGCCTCGTCCCCTTAGTTAAATGGATATAACGAGCCCCTCCTAAGGGCTAGTTGCAGGTTCGATTC
>NZ_JAMJFW010000045.1:0-37103 GCF_023544405.1 Enterobacter cloacae complex sp. OE43NF | reverse complement strand
CAAAACACTTGCAGGAACTTTCTTCATACTGAGTAGCATATTGTTCAGATCTTGAATCTTTTCCTGAACATCGGAGCGTTCTTGTAATAAAGTTGCGTCGAGTGATGTTTTCTTTTCCATCTTTAGTTCACGAAGAATTTTAAACATCGCGGTTTCAATATTTTTAAAGTTCTGCGTTACGCTACATTTTCCATCGCGAGCGTTTGCACAAACGTGATATTCATATACTTTGCCACTGACTGTATGAAATTTTCTAACAAGAGCACCTCCACATTCATGCTTGAGCAAACCTGTGAAAGCGTTCTTTTCTGACTTATATCCGGGTTTATTCTGTTTCTGATCAGATTGAAGCAACATGAATTCTTCTTTGCTTATAACGGCAGGATAATAATCTTCGACAATATCCAGAAGAATGACTTTACGATCTTTTGTCGTTTCAGATGTTTGATATGCACCGTAAAGAGCAACTGATTTAATCGTCTTTGCAACAGTCGTATGATTCCAGCCAGCAGAACGTAGCGGGGCAAATTCTTCATCATTCAGAGTCTTGGCTATTTTATTATTGCCAAGACCTTTCTTCTTGAGTTCGATTATTCTTTTCACCGCGTCGAGTCTGTCAGAAAAAACATAAGCGTTGTCTTTTCGTTCTAACCAAAATGGTAATGATTTGTTGATAACTTCACCGTTCAATGCTCGTTGACGTTGTTGTCCTTTTGTCTCTCTCAGTCGTTGAGATTTCTTCTCGGATTCTTTGTGAGCAAGGTCAGCAGCCAGCGCGATTCTAATCACGCTTACTAAGTCGTTTACTGATTCTCTGTTCAGCAAAAGTCCATCGACGAGGGAAGCGATATAAACTTGATGCTGTAGAATCTGCTTGATGATCTGTTGTGTTACGTCGATGCCTCTACGACTCAATCGGTCGAGTGATTCGATAATGATCGTTGAGCCTGGAGAGATAGAACCTTGTTCGATAGCTTGAAGCATGTCAGCCAAAGATGCTCTGTTGCCTTCTTTGAATGCAGAGATCCCCAAGTCTTGGAAGTTCTTTTCTGATAGAATTAAATTATTCGCCTGTGCGTACTTCTCAGCAAGTTCAGTCTGACGACGAACTGAGTCACCTTGTTCTTGCTTCTTGCTTGAGAATCTTATGTAACTGAATGCTAACCCGTTTTGTTTTTGCATAATCTATTCCTTTCAATCACTTACGAGAGAATATCAATTTTGCTTCTTTGCAACAATATCACTATGCAGTTTGGCAGTAAGCCGCTGTTCGAAAACATTTCCGTCAAATTTGGCGGCGGCAACCGTTACGGCCTGATCGGTGCCAACGGTAGCGGTAAATCCACCTTTATGAAGATCCTCGGCGGTGACCTGGAGCCGACGCTCGGCAACGTGTCGCTCGATCCCAACGAGCGCATCGGTAAACTGCGTCAGGATCAGTTCGCCTTTGAAGAGTTCACCGTGCTCGACACCGTGATCATGGGGCACGCGGAGCTGTGGGAAGTGAAGCAGGAGCGCGACCGTATCTATGCGCTGGCCGAAATGAGCGAAGAAGATGGCTACAAAGTGGCCGATCTGGAGACGCAATACGGCGAAATGGACGGTTATTCTGCAGAAGCGCGTGCGGGCGAGCTGCTGCTGGGCGTGGGCATTCCGGTCGAACAGCATTACGGCCCAATGAGCGAAGTGGCACCCGGCTGGAAGCTGCGTGTGCTGCTGGCGCAGGCACTGTTCTCTAACCCGGACATTCTGCTGCTCGATGAACCGACGAACAACCTGGACATCGACACCATCCGCTGGCTGGAGCAGACGCTCAACGACCGTGACAGCACCATGATCATCATCTCGCACGACCGTCACTTCCTGAACATGGTGTGTACGCACATGGCGGATCTGGATTACGGTGAGCTGCGTGTTTACCCGGGCAACTACGACGAATACATGACGGCGGCCACCCAGGCGCGTGAACGTCTGCTGGCGGATAACGCCAAGAAGAAAGCGCAGATTGCGGACCTGCAATCCTTCGTCAGCCGCTTTAGCGCCAACGCCTCTAAATCCCGTCAGGCAACATCGCGTGCCCGCCAGATTGACAAAATCAAACTGGAAGAAGTTAAAGCTTCCAGCCGTCAGAACCCGTTCATCCGTTTCGAGCAGGACAAGAAACTGTTCCGTAACGCGCTGGAAGTGGAAGCCCTTACCAAAGGTTTTGATGAAGGCCCGCTGTTTAAAAACTTCAACCTGCTGCTGGAAGTGGGCGAGAAGATCGCCATTCTGGGTGCCAACGGCGTGGGTAAATCCACCATGCTGAAAACCCTGGTCGGCGAACTGCAGCCGGACAACGGGAGCGTGAAATGGTCCGAAAACGCGCAAATTGGTTATTACGCGCAGGATCATGAGTATGAATTTGAAAACGACCTGACCGTCTTCGACTGGATGAGCCAGTGGAAGCAGGAAGGGGACGATGAGCAGGCGGTGCGCAGTATTCTGGGGCGTCTGCTGTTCAGCCAGGACGACATCAAGAAGCCTGCTAAAGTGCTCTCCGGTGGAGAGAAGGGCCGTATGCTGTTCGGCAAGCTGATGATGGAAAAACCGAACATTCTGGTGATGGACGAACCGACCAACCACCTGGATATGGAATCTATCGAATCGCTGAACATGGCGCTGGAGATGTACCAGGGCACCCTGATCTTCGTTTCTCACGACCGTGAGTTCGTCAGCTCGCTGGCAACCCGCGTGATTGAAATTACGCCAGAGCGCGTGGTGGACTTCACCGGTAACTATGAAGATTACCTGCGCAGCAAAGGTATCGAGAACTAAAAAAAAGCCGGGTGGCGGCTTCGCCTTACCCGGCCTACGTTCTGTTCCCTCTCCCTGTGGGAGAGGGTTAGGGTGAGGGCATCAGGCCGCACTACATCACCCACTCACTCCCTTCAATCCCATTCACCAGCAGCCTGCGTTTTTCCCCCGCCGGTAATGACACCTTCAGTGCTTTCCACGCCGGACGATAATCTCCGCGCGCAGTGATCTTCAAATTGATGGTTGCCCCATCGCACACCATTTCCCACTCTACCCACAGCGCATTGCCGTTCTGATAGCCCCAGCTTTCACCGTCATCTTCAAACAGCAGACCGGTGCTGGTGCCCACGCCTTTGACCGGGAACAGCTTCAGCTCGCGGGTGTCGTCTTTTTCCGCGCTGACGTGAGTGATGCGTTCGCTGAGCGGCAGACCGGCACCGGCGCGCACCAGCAGCGGCAGTTTTTCCAGCGGTGCATCCAGAGCGATCCACTGCCCGCCCGCGTACCACGCGTGGGTGTAAAAATCGTACCAGCCGGTTTCGTTATCCGGCAGCCAGAGACGGCGCTCGCGCTGTCCGGCCTCCACCACGCTTGCCACCAGCAGGTCCCGGCCCAGCAGGAACTCGTCGCACTCTTCAAAGGTCTGCGCATCGTGTTCGTGGTCGAGGAAGGTTGGGCGCAGCATCGGTTCGTCATCGGCATGTGCCTGCCAGAGCAGGGTGTAGAGATACGGCAGCAGACGATAGCGCAGCTCAATGGCACCGCGAATGGCAGGGGTGACGCCCGGATACATCCACGGCTCGTTTACCGTGTGGTCATCGTTCCACGAGTGAATGGTAAAGCGCGGGTGCATCACGCCGTTCTGCACCCAGCGGACAAACAGCTCGGCGTCGGGTTTGTCGCCAGAAAAACCGCCCACGTCATGACCAACGTTAAACAGCCCGGACAGGCTCATACCCAGCCCCATGCGGATGTTATAGCGCAGGGTTTCCCAGTTGGTGCGGTTATCGCCGCTCCAGGTCTGAACGTAACGTTGCATCCCGGCGCAGCCGGAACGGGAGATCAGATACGGGCGCTTTTCCGGGGCAAACCGCTGCTGCGCTTCCAGCGAGGCGCGCATCATCAGCAGCGGCATCACCGGGCGGATGTGTTTGATGGCGATCTCCTTGCCAAAACCATGACAGCGCGCTTCGCCGTCCCACACTTCGTATTCGTTGTTATCGTTCCAGGTGGAGTCGATCCCCATCTCCAGCAGCTGCGTGGTGACCCCTTCCTGCCACCATTTCACCGTCTGCGGGTTGGTAAAGTCGAGGTGGGAACCTTCGTCATCCCAGAAGCTGGAGCGTTCTGGTGCATCGGTTTCTGAATCACGAATGAACAGGCCGTTTTCCGCCACTTCGCTATAGCGCGGGTGGTCCTGCAGCAGGCACGGCTTGATGTTTGCCGCCAGCCGTAGCCCCGCATCGTGGAATGCCTGGGTCATCACCTTCGGTTGCGGCACTTTGTCGTGGTTCCAGTTAAAGACATAGCGCTTGCCGTTGATCGAGGTATAACCCGATGAGAGCTGGAACGAGTCGCACGGGATCGCATGCTCTTCGCACAGGCGAATAAAGTTCATCAGTTGGTTTTGTGCGTCCGGCGCGTCGGTGTAGTGCATGGTCGACCCGCTGTAGCCCAGGCTCCATTTCGGCCCGAACAGCGTTTTCCCGGTCAGGCGCACAAAGGCTTTGGTGACATCCAGCACCCGTTTGCCGGTAAAGAGGTAGTAATCGATATCACCCGCTTCCGCCTGCCAGCGACGGTAGGCGGTGTGGTAGTTATCAATTTCGTTGCCCAGATCCAGCCAGCAGCTACTCAGGTTGTCGTAGAACAGGCCGTAACTCACGTCATCGCGGCGGGTAAGGGTAAACGGGATGTGTTTGTACAGCGGGTCGGTGCTGGCCGCGTTGTAGCCCATGGCGTCGAGGTTGCGCATCTCGAAGCGCTTACCGTTGCGCTGCAGGTCGCCCGCTTTCTCACCCAGGCCGTAAAAACGCTCGTCCTTGCGACGGCTCAGGTAGTGCGCCACCCCGTCGCCGTGAGCGTTCAGCAGATAGGCGCTGGTCGGACGGTCATTGACCAGCGGCTGCCACTCACCGGCGTCATTGCGATAATGCCACTCCAGCCACAGCGGTTGATGAACGGTCACACGCAGCTGTTCGGTGGCAATTGTCAGCCCCTCATCCTGCTGGCTTAGCGTCCAGGCAGGGCAGGTGAAGCCGCTCAGATCGTCGCGACGACGGCCTTCCCACGGCACATCTTCTTCCGGAGCGATGCTCCAGGTGCGGTCCAGCGCCAGTTCACCTTTACGTTTGATCAGTACGCGGAACAGGTTCTCTTCCAGCACATACAGGCACAGGCGGTGCTGGTTATCCACCAGCAGTTCCAGATGGTTGGCCGACTGCTTATCGACGGTCCAGTTTTTCAGGGTTTTCATATGCAATACATCCACTATCAGGCGCGCTTGGCGCGACGTTCAGCAATAAATGCCACCAGGAAAACAGCGCCAATCAGGTCAAAGAAACCCATGGCAATAAAGAGCGGGTTGAAGCCGATTTTGTCGGCGGTCACACCAATCAACAGCGAGAACAGGAAGCTGGCGATCCACGCCGCCGAGCCGCGCATACCGTTAACGGTCGCCATCTGGCCTTTATCGAACGACTCCACCACCAGGGCGCTGAGCATGCAGGAGATGATCTGATGCCCGAAACCGCCGATGGAGATCAGCACGATGGTGATGTACGGGTCGCGGGTAATGGCGACGACGGCCAGAGAGATCATCAGGAACGCGCCGGTGACGGAGCTTGCCACCACGGAGTTGACGCGGGAGCAGCCAAACAGGCGGGTATACAGACGGGTGAGGTAACCGCTTGCCACGCTGCCGAGATCGGCGGCCAGGAACGGCAGCCAGGCAAACATCGCGATCTGCTTCAGATCCATGCCGTGCTCTTTGGCGAGATACAGCGGCACCCAGAAACTCAGCACTGCCCAGGCCGGTTCCGCCATAAAGGCCGGGATGGCGATACCGTAAAAGCGTTTGTTTTTTGAGACGGTTTTCAGTGCGGTCAGGAAGGGCAGTTTTACCGCAGGCGGTTCGTTATCCTGCTTGATAAACGCCAGCTCGTCTTTGCTCAGGTTCGGGTGCTGCTCCGGATTGTGGTAGAACGCCCACCACAGGATCACCCACAGCAGCGCCAGCACGCCGGTGAACATAAACGCGCCCTGCCAGCCAAACGAGGCGTGCGCGAAGTAGATGATAGGCGGAGCCAGCATTGCGCCAATGGAGAAGCCCACACCAGCCCAGCCGGCTGCCACAGGACGTTCCGATTTCGGGAACCATTCACCAATGGTTTTGGCGTTTGCGGGCGTGGCGGCGGCTTCAGAAGCCCCCATAAAGAAGCGCAGGATGGCAAGGTGCAGCCAGCTCCCGGCACCCGCGTGGAAAATACACATCAGCGCCCAGATCCCGGCGCAAATCATAAAGCCAATCTTCAGGCCGATCACGTCGATCAGCCAGCCGCACAGAGGCTGGAAAATGGTGTAGGCGATCTGGAATGCCCCGACGATCCAGGAGTACTGCTCGGTGGTGATCCCGAGGCTCTCTTTCAGTTCCGGGGCGAGGATCCCGAGTGAGTTTCGGGTGATGTAGTTAACGGTGACGCCAAGTAAGAACAGCACCAGCACATACCAGCGCAGGTTTTTAATGACGCGACGGGTTTTGCTTGCCGCAACGGTGTTATTAATGTCCTGACTCATTTTACTCTCCACAAGACGGACGGTAAGGGGACGGAGGTTCAGGTGTCACACAGGTTTATGACGTTGATTGTTATCTGTTTTACCGCTTCAAGTTGCTATACAACTAGTATGGAAGTTGTGTGACAAGTTCACCTTAAGGGAGAAAATGAGAGGGCAATAGTGGATTTTGTGCAAAATTTCTCATAACTGAGCGACATCATTTGGCATCATGGCTTTGACATCAGCTATTGCCTGATATCCACGCTATGAAAATTTTGTCATTTCGCAAATGGAGCCAGATCACAAAATGGACAAAAGGCTAAAAATCACCGAAATCGCTGCCCGGACTCAGCTCTCCATCAGCACCGTTTCGCGGGTCCTTGCCGGGAAGGCGAATACCAGTGAAAAAGCACGTGCGAAGGTGCTGGCATGCGCGCGCGAGCTGGGGGTGCTGGACGGAATGGCTGCGGGCCGTTTGCTGCTCAACAGTCTCGTTGTCTTCGCCCCACAGCGCGCCTTTGACGAGCGGTCTGACATCTTTTACTACCGTGTGATCCAGAGCGTAAGCAAAGGCCTGGCCTCGTACGATGTTCGCCTGCGTTACTGCGCGCTGGAGGAGAACGACAGCGACGCCCAGCTGTTTCTGGCGCGAATGAACGAGCCGGACACCCAGGCCGCCATCCTCCTCGGGATTGACGATCCGCATATCCACGACCTGGCAGTGGATGTCGGTAAACCCTGCATGCTGATTAACTGCCGCGACCGGCATATGCGCCTGCCTGCCGTCGCGCCGGACCATCGGGCCATTGGCGAGCGGGCGGCGGACTATCTGTTTGAAATGGGACACCGTGAGGTGATGAATGTGTTGTGCCTGCGGCGTTACACCATGGAGCTGCGCCTTGCGGGGATCCGCGATGCATGGCAGTCACACAACCTGAAGTTCAACGATAAACGCGATTTGCTGGTGGCGCCGAGCTTCAGCGCTCGCGAAACAGAGCAACTGGTCACCGACTGGCTGAGCCGCATGCAGGGGAAAGACTTGCCGACTGCGTTTCTGGTGGGGGGGGACTTTATGGCGGCGGGCACCATCAGCGCCCTGCAAAAACAGGGGTTACGCGTGCCGCAGGATATTTCGGTGATGAGCATTGACGGCTTTAATCTGGCGGCCATTCAGGATGTACCGTTAACCGCGGTACATGTCCCGCGTGATGAGCTGGGCACCGAAGCGGTACATATGCTCCAGCAGCGGCTAATGCGCCCGGAGGCGCCGTCAGGCACGCTATTGCTTAACGGCACCCTGACCGTACGGGAATCGGTCCGGCGGATACGTCAGGGGAAACGACGCACCGCCGTTGAGCGGGAAGGGCTGTACGACAGTTAAGCCATGCCCAGCGCACGCTTGCCGTGGATATTGAGATCGGCCACGGTAAAGCGATCCTGCCAGGTTTTTTCATAATCCTCGCGCGGGAAATCACCCGGTGATGCCCCGGTTTCCAGCGCCGCTTTCACCTTCTTCGCGTAGGCGAGGTTCTTCTCGCACATTGGCGCGGCAGGAATGTACATCACGTTGCCCCAGCCCTGTTGATCCTCAACCGGCGCGACGGAGTGGATCACATCGCAGTGCCACCACACCGAATCGCCCGCCTCCAGTGCCGGAATGCTGGTGAGCGCTTCGATAAGCAGCGGGTGCCATTTCTCTGACACCGGCAGAACGCGCCCCGGCGCGACGCCGCACAGTTCGTCCTCCGGCACGTCATCCAGCAGCGGACGCAGCAGAATATAAGCCATCGCTTCCGGGATTGGCACCACGTGCAGCAGCCCCTGGCCCGGGATCATGTCCGACAGCGCCGTCCAGCCCTGGAAGGTGCGGAATACCGAACATTTGGTGGTGTTATCCACGGTGTACTCTTCCACTTCAGTACGGTGCGCAGCATTCCACGGATCGTATTTCTCTACGTTGCCATCAAAGACGCGGGCGAAAACCTGCTGATAGGCGGGCAGCAGCCAGCGCTCCAGCGCACCGGAATCGGTATGCGCGCCCAGCCCTTTCGAGGTGGTGCCCGGTGGACGACGGCGGATGCGATCCGGGTAAATCACGCTGACGTCCGGGTCGAACCACTGTTTGCCGTTGCTCTCGAATGTCCACAGACGGTTCAGAAACGACTGCACCTGCGCCATCTCTTCACTCTGGCGCGCCTGCATTTGCGCCTGTGACCAGTAGATAGGGTAAATCTCCGGGCGAGACGCCGTTAAGGTACCAAAGAAGTTATCGCCGGGTCCTTTATAGACTTCATCAAACTGGTTGAGATCGAGGTAATCGAGCATCGACTGATCCCATGCCAGCGCCTGCTCGCGCGGGAAATGACCTTTTATTACCGCGCAACCCCGGCGTTTGATCGCCTCGCGCTGCGCGGATGTGATGGTGCCATCTTTCACATCCGCAAACGGGATCACCGGCCAGACGGGCTCGCCTTTGTTTTTCAGGGCGTTAATTTCCGCCACGCGGGTCGCGATGGTATCGCTGAGCTTATCGAACACCGCCTGCACATCGCCGATTTGCGCCCGTAGCTCGCGCTTCATCTCACGGATTGCGGCTTTGTGATCCGCCGGCAAAGTTTCACTGGTAAACGTCATAACTGCCTCGCGTCTTTCATTCGAAAGTAAAAGTGTCTACAAGTGATACTTTAAGTTAAAAATTGGTTAATGCAAGTTTAAAAAGTTGACGGGTAGCACAGGATGGAAAAAGAGTAAGGGGGGCCGGAGCGCGGCTCCGGCAGGAAGGGAATCAGGCGTCGAACGGGGAGTGGTGATCCAGCACCGCCTGAATAACGTTCAGCGCGCCCTGGTGGTTGTTGTCGTCGGTGCTGTAGCGGCTTACATCTCCGATGCTTTCGGCTGCGTTGCCCATTGCAAAGGAGTATTTCACCAGCTTCAGCATCTCTGCGTCATTGCCGCTGTCGCCAATACCCACGCACTCCTGCGGGGAGACTTTCCAGCGTTTCAGCAGACGGCTGATGCCATTGGCTTTGTGCAGGCCGGGGATAATCAAATCGACAAAACCAAAGCCGCTGGTGACCGGCTTCATAATGCCGTCCAGGGAGACATGCAGTTTATCGACCAGATTCGGGATATCGCTGTCCGGCAGGTTCAGGGAGAACTTAAACAACACGTCGTTAATGTCGCGGTAGTCGCTGATACGCTTTAAGCGGTGATAGTGCTTTGACATCAGCGCCACGAACGCCTCCGGGGCCTGGTCGCTGACGTAAGCGCTGTCGAGACCGCAGGCCACAAAGTTCAGCCCTTTGTCTTTCAGCAGTTCGCCAATAACGATTTGCGACTCATGACGCGTCAGCTCGCCGTGGAAAATTTGTTCACCGTGATCGAAGACCAGCGCACCGTTTTCCGCCACGAAGGAGATCTGATCTTTCAGTTCCGGGAAGAAGGAGATGAGCTGGTAATACTGGTTACCGCTGGCGACAACAAATTCAATATTACGGGCTTTAAGCTGCTCAAACTGTGCCTGAAAGCGGTCACGATCGTACTGCTTGGCATCATCAAGGAAAGTTCCGTCCATATCGGTGACGATAACTTTAACGGTCATACTGTGCTCCTGGGTCACTGCGTTTTGAAACATTCTAATAACAAGGTGACGGAGAGCACAAATTTAATTTCATTCGAAAGTAAAAGCAAAACGGCAACCGACGTTGCCGTTTTTAGTCTTTTCTCCCTCTCCCGGTGGGAGAGGGCCGGGGTGAGGGCATCAGCGTGCGCATTTCCCCCTCACCCTAACCCTCTCCCTCAAGGGAGAGGGGATACTTCGTTACAGCGTATGCTCCGTACGCGCAATGATATCGTCCTGTGCATCCGGCGACAGGGCGGTGAAGAACGCCGAGTAGCCTGCGACGCGTACCACCAGGTCACGATACTGGTCCGGGTGTTTCTTCGCGTCCAGCAGCGTTTCGCGTGAAACGATGTTGTACTGAATATGCCAGCCTTTATGCACCTCGAAGAAGGTACGCAGCAGCACCATCAGCTTTTGACGGTCGCTGTCGTTTTCCAGCGTTGACGGGTTCAGCTTCTGGTTTAACAGCACGCCGCCAAGAATCGCTTCGGTTGGCAGTTTACCCACGGAGCCGATTACCGCCGTTGGACCGAGGTGGTCGGTACCGGAGGCCGGACTGGCGCCTTCCGCCAGCGGGGTGTGCGCTTTGCGTCCGTCCGGAGTCGCCATTGTCGCTGCACCAAACGGCACGTTTGCGGAGATGGAGGATGTGCCCGCGTAGTAGTTACCGCCAATGGGGCCACGGCCGTAACGCGGGTTGTGATACTGCTTCAGCTCGTCAATGTAGGTCTGATAAGCACGGGTCAGCAGCATGTCCACACTGTCGTCATCGTTGCCGTACTTCGGCGCACCGTTGATAAGACGCTGACGCAGCTGCTCGTGCGTCAGCCCGTCGAAGTCATCCGCCAGCGCCGCCGCCAGCTGCTGCTGACCGATGACGCCCTGCTCGAACACCAGTTTCTTCACCGCCGCCAGGCTGTTACCGAGGTTGGCAATACCTACCTGCAGGCCGGAGACCCAGTCATACTTCGCACCGCCCTGCTTGATGCTTTTCGCCCGCTCGATGCAGTCATCCACCAGCGCCGAGCAGAGGATATCGTGGACATTCTCTTCCAGCATGGTGTCCACGACATACTCAATCTCGATGGATTTACGGGTGTAATAGCGGATCTGGGTATCCCAGGCCGTCATCACCTCGTCGAAATTGCAGAAGTTCCCGGCAGAGAGTGCTTTCTCCTGCGGCAGGAACACTTTCCCGCTGGTGGCATCGCGGCCGCCTTCCAGCGCGGCGAGCATCACGCGGGCGAAGTTAATAAAGCTCATGCCGGTGCAGCGGTAGCCCCATTTGCCGCCAACGGCGGTTTCGATGCAGCCGATGGCGGCATAGTCGTACGCATCTTCTTTTTCCACGCCGAGCTTGATGAATTCCGGGATCACGATTTCATCGTTGTTGAACGCCGGCATGCCGAAGCCGCAGCGGATCACCTGCACGCAGGCGTCGAGGAAGTCGTTGCTCATCCCTGCGTGATAACGCACGCTCAGGTTTGGCTGGGTGGAGCGCAGACGACCGCAGGACTCCAGAATCGCGTAAGAGAGCGGGTTGACGGCGTCCATTGGCTCACCGTTGACCAGCTTCTGACCGCCGATGGTGACGTTCTGGTACAGCGGGCTGCCTGCGGAGGCTTTGGAGTGCGAGCCGGAGCGGATCTTGTTCACTTCCAGCAACTTCAGCCAGCAGCTGTGGAGCAGCTCGATGGCGTGCTCGCGGTCGAGGCTCCGGTTCAGCTCTACGTCGCGACGGTAGTACGGGTAGAGATACTGATCCATGCGGGCGAACGACACGGAGTGGCCGTTGGACTCAATCTGCAGGATAAGCTGAATGAAGTAGCACAGCTGCAGCGCCTGCCAGAAGGTTTTTGGCGGTTCATGGGCAATCGCGTCACAGTTTTCCGCTATCGCCAGCAGCTCGTCGCGGCGGCTGACGCGGGATTCGGTAGCCGCCATTTCACGCGCCAGGGCTGCAAAACGTTCGATATGCAGACTTACCGCCTCCAGCACGATATCTATCGCTTTCAGGAACTGATCGCCGTGCAGGTCGTCCAGCACCGTCAGGTTGATGCGCGAGCGGCGCTCGGACACTTTAGCGCGCAGGCCGTCGAGCCCTTTTTCCAGCACCAGCGGGAAGTTTACCGCCAGGTGGGCATCGCCGGAGGTCATGTTGCCTTCGGCTTTGATGATGCCGGTTTCCAGCAGGCTTTTCTGCTCGTCGGTGAACATGCCGTAACAGCGATCCTGTACCGTCTGGCCGCGCCACCACGGGCAGATCTCATGCAGAATGCGCTTATTCTCTTCGCTGACCGCAAAGCCCGCGCCGGGACGGTCCGCCAGATCGTCAATCTCTTTCTCAATCCAGGAGACGGTATATTCCGGGAAGATCGGCGCGGCGCGCACTTCGCTTGCCTGGTTACCGACGATCAGCTCATCGTGTTTGATCCAGATGGTGCGCTGCGCGAGATGATGCGCCAGCGCCAGCGCGCGACGCACCGGGATCGGTTTATCCATATGCTGCTGGTACATTTCAGTGTAGTGCTGCGCGCGCTCGGTACAGACCGGCGGCTTCACGATATGCACCAGGGCCATTTTGTGCGCTTTAATGCGCTCGCTGAGGGTGTTGAGATTCAGGGTAGTCATCGTTTTATCCTCGTAAGGTCGCGGTTAACCCTTTCTGGCAGGCATACTGCTGTGCAAAGTCCAGTAGCGCAGGGTTATCCAGCGGTTTGTCAGGGGCAGAGTAAGGTTGGCCGAGCAGTGTGTATTTGTTCATGCCCAGCGTGTGATACGGCAGAAAGTGAATGTCGCGAACGTTCAGTTCGTCGGCGGCGAAATTGGTAATGGCGGTAACAGAGGCTTCATCGGCGTTAAAGCCCGGGATCAACGGCACGCGAATGATGATTTTTTTCCCGGCCGCCGCCAGGCGTTTCAGGTTGTCCAGGATGCGTTTTGCCGAGCCGTCCGTCCACTGTTTGAACACCTCTGCATCCACATGCTTCAGGTCGGCGAGGAACAGATCGACATACGGTAGTGAAGGCGCGATATAGTGCCACGGCACGTGAAGGCAGGTTTCGACGGCGGTATGAATACCCTGTTCATGGCTGGCTTTAAACAGCGCCAGTGCCAGATCGGGGTTCATAAACGGCTCGCCGCCGGAGAGGGTGATTCCGCCGCCGCTGCGGTCGTAAAACGGCTTATCGCGCAGGACGGTCGCCATGATCTCCTCCACCTGACGTTCTTCACCACACACGGTGAGCGCCTGTGTCGGGCAGCAGTCGGTAAGGGCGTTAAGCGTCTGTTCGTCTAGTTTCTCTCGGTGGATGACCAGACCGTTCAGCGCACGTTCGATACTGCCCGGTGCCGCCTGCTGGCACAGATCGCAGTCGTCCAGGCACAGACGTGCATCAAACAGCACGTCCCTCGTGCGGGCCCGGCTTTCCGGGTTCTGGCACCAGCGACAGCCCAGCGAGCAGCCTTTCAGGAACACCACGGTACGGATCCCGGGGCCATCGTGGGTAGAGTAACGCTGAATATTGAAGATCATGATTTTGCCTCTCATCTTGCATATGAAGATTAAATTACTTTCGAATGAAAGTTATCTTGATGCAGGTCAACTCCTGAGCAGGTTTTGTCGTGATAGGGTAAGTGCAGGCTAAAATTGAGGGCGACATCATGGAACTTTATCTCGACACTTCTGACGTTGCGGCAGTGAAAAAGCTCGCACGCATCTTCCCGCTGGCGGGCGTAACCACCAATCCCAGCATTGTGGCGGCAGGCAAAACGCCGCTTGAGGTTCTGCTGCCAGAACTGCACGACGCGCTGGGTGGCAAAGGCCGTCTGTTCGCGCAGGTGATGGCCACGACCGCCGAAGGCATGGTGGACGATGCGCGTAAGCTGCGTGCCATCATTAACGACCTGGTGGTGAAAGTGCCGGTGACGGCGGAAGGGCTGGCGGCGATCAAAATGCTGAAAGCAGAAGGGATCCCGACGCTGGGGACCGCGGTATATGGTGCCGCACAGGGGATGTTGTCCGCGCTGGCGGGGGCAGAGTATGTCGCGCCTTACGTTAACCGCGTGGATGCGCAGGGCGGAGACGGGATCCAGACCGTTGTGGAATTACAGCAGTTGCTGACGCTGCATGCCCCGCAATCAAAAGTGCTGGCGGCGAGCTTCAAAACCCCGCGTCAGGCGCTGGATTGCCTGCTGGCCGGCTGTGAGTCCATCACGCTGCCGCTGGACGTGGCGCAGCAGTTTATTACCTCTCCGGCGGTGGATGCGGCGATCGTGAAGTTTGAGCAGGACTGGCAGGGGGCGTTTGGACGGACGGCTCTCTGACGCGTAATCTCCCTCTCCCGGTGGGAGAGGGCCGGGGTGAGGGCATCAGGCCGCAACGAGGTTTAACCGCTGCACACCTCACACCCCGGATTACGCATCAGCTTCATCTCGCGGAACTGGCAGGTCATTGCGTCATACATCACAATTTTCCCCGCCGCTGGCGTACCGTAACGGGTCAGCACTTTGATCGCTTCCATCGCCTGCAGTGACCCGATCACGCCGACTAACGGCGCCATCACGCCCGCCTCGACGCAGGTGAGCGCATTCTCACCAAACAGGCGGCTCAGACAGCGATAACACGGTTCGCCTTCAGCATAGGTAAAGACGCTGATCTGTCCTTCCATGCGGATTGCCGCGCCAGAAACCAGCGGCGTTTTGTGGGTAAAACAGCCGGCGTTTAGCTGGTTGCGGATGGCGACGTTATCAGTACAGTCCAGCACCAGATCGTGCTTTGCGATTTGCGCGTATAACGCCTCGTCATCCAGCATCGCGTTAATCGGAGTGAACTGAACGTGGGGGTTGATGCGCGTTAACGCTGCGCGGGCAGAGTCTACCTTCGGCTGGCCGAGTGTCGCATCGCTGTGCAGCGTCTGGCGCTGCAGATTGGACACCGACACGGTATCAAAGTCCAGCAGCGTCATCTTGCCCACACCCGCCGCGGCGAGATATTGCGCGGCGGCGCAGCCCAGACCGCCCAGGCCGACGACCAGTACGCTGGCCGCCTTGAGCGCTTCCTGGCCTTCAAAATCAAAACCGCGCAGGACAATCTGGCGGTTATAGCGCATCATCTCTTCATCGCTCAGTTCCGCCGCCATCTCAGCCTCCGAACAGGTGGTTAAAGTGCTCCACCTCAACCCATTCGCCTGCTTCCACATTGCCACGCTCGCGCTCCAGCACGATAAAGCAGTTGCCCTGGCTGAAGGAGCTGAAAATGTGCGAACCCTGATGGCCGGTGGTGCTCACCTCCAGCTCGCCCTCCGCGTTGCGCGTCAGAATACCGCGCTGGAAATCAAGACGACCGGGGGATTTCTTAAGGCGCGTAGCGGCACGCACGCGCTGGCGTACCGGCAGCGGACTGGCACGGTTGCCCGAAAGCTTCGCCAGCAGCGGGATCACCAGCTGGTAGAAGGTCAGGGCGGCAGAGACCGGGTTACCCGGCAGGCCGCAGAACCAGCTGTGCTTAAGCTTGCCAAAAGCGAACGGTTTGCCCGGCTTGATGGCCAGCTTCCAGAAGGCGATTTCACCCAGCTCTTCCAGGATGGTTTTGGTGTAATCCGCTTCACCCACCGAAACACCGCCGGAGCTGATCACCACGTCGGCCGCGTTGTCTGCCTCAATAAAGGCGGCGCGCAGTTTTTCCGGGTCATCAGGAATAATGCCAAGGTTGATCACTTCACAGCCCAACTGCTCCAGCATCAGGTGTACCGCCAGACGGTTGGTGTCGTAAATCTGCCCGTCCTGCAGCGGCTGGCCCGGAAGCTGCAATTCGTCACCGGTAGAAAAGAGCGCGACGCGCACCTGACGGATCACCTCAATGTCCGCGATACCGAGCGAGGCCAGCACCGGCAGTTCACCTACCGTCAGCTTCTGCCCCGCAGCGAATACCGTTGCGCCAAGAGCAATATCTTCGCCGGTGCGGCGGATGTTCTGGCCTGCTTTGACGCTGGCGGTAAAGCGCACGCCGTCAGCGGTCTGTTCGGTCTCTTCCTGCATCACCACCGCATCGCAGCCTGCGGGAACCGGCGCGCCGGTCATGATGCGCACGCAGGTGCCCACAGGCCATTCTCCGTCAAACGGTTGACCGGCGAAGGCTTTTCCTGCGACAGGCAGCGCCTGACCCGTCTGGAGATCCGCCAGGCGTACCGCGTAACCGTCCATCGCTGAGTTATCAAACCCCGGTACGTTAAGCGGGGAAATGATGTCGCGCGCGGCAATACGACCAAAACAGCGCGCCAGCGGCAGCGTCTCTACGTCGTGCAGCGGGGAAAGTCGGTCAAGCATCTGCGTGAGTGCCGTCTCAAGCGGCATCAATCCGGCGGTAAAATCCATAGTGGGCTCCAGCACAGTATCAACGAAAGCGCTCATTATGGCAGAAAAGTGCGGCTAACTGTATGACCCACCATGAGTACCCTTTACATCGCAGTTGCGTCTTTCTATATTCAAAAATTATCTGAAGAATCATCAACGATAATGATATTTATAGAAAAAGCCGCCATGCAGGCTGACAGGTGAGGCGAAATGGTTAATGCGGTAATCGCAATTCATGGCGGCGCCGGGGCTATTACCCGTGCACAGCTCAGTCCTGAGCAGGAGAAGCGCTACATTGATGCGCTCTACGCCATTGTCGAAACGGGCCAGCGAATGCTGGAGGCGGGCGAAAGCGCGCTGGATGTGGTGACCGAAGCGGTACGTCTGCTGGAAGAGTGTCCGCTGTTCAATGCGGGGATAGGTTCCGTGTATACGCGTGACGAGACGCACGAGCTGGATGCCTGCGTGATGGATGGCGTCACCCTGAAAGCAGGGGCCGTGGCGGGCGTGAGCCATCTGCGCAACCCGATTCTGGCGGCGCGACTGGTGATGGAAGAGAGTCCTCATGTGCTGCTGACGGGCGTTGGGGCGGAGAACTTTGCCTTCGCACACGGGATGGAGCGGGTATCGCCGGATCTTTTTTCCACTGACGAGCGCTACCAGCAGCTGCTGGCAGCCCGTACGGCGGGCATGACCCAGCTGGACCACTCCTCACCGCTCAATGAAACCACCAAAATGGGCACGGTTGGCGCGGTGGCGCTTGATAAGGCTGGTAATCTGGCGGCGGCCACCTCAACCGGCGGTATGACCAACAAGCTACCTGGCCGGGTTGGCGACAGTCCGCTGCCGGGCGCCGGGTGCTATGCCAATAACGCCACGGCGGCGGTCTCCTGCACCGGAACCGGCGAAGTGTTTATTCGCGCGCTCGCCGCATATGACATTACCGCCCTGATGGATTACGGCGGGCTCAGCCTGAGTGAGGCCTGCGAGCGTGTGGTAATGGAAAAGTTGCCCGCGCTGGGCGGTGAGGGTGGACTCATTGCGGTGGACCGTGAGGGTAACGTAGCCCTGCCGTTCAACAGCGAAGGGATGTACCGCGCCTGGGGCTATGCCGGTGATGAACCCAGCACCGGGATCTATCGTGAATAAGGGGGCAACGCGTGCCGCACAGTGAAGAGCTGGATAATCGCGAAGTGCTGGCTGTCCATCAGCTGAATATTGCGTTTCAGGAGGAGCGGCAGTTCATCCCCGCAGTAGAGAATTTATCGTTCTCACTCAACCGCGGCGAAACGCTGGCGATTGTGGGGGAGTCCGGCTCCGGGAAATCGGTCACCGCGCTGGCGCTGATGCGCCTGCTGGAACAGACGGGCGGGCAAATCAGCAGCGAGAAGATGCTTCTGCGCCGTCGCAATCGTCAGGTCATTGATTTAAACGAGCTGAGCGCAGCACAGATGCAGGGCGTGCGCGGGGCGGATATCGCGATGATCTTCCAGGAGCCGATGACCTCGCTGAACCCGGTCTTCCCGGTTGGAGAGCAAATTGCCGAATCCATCCGCCTGCATCAGGGACTGAGCGGCGATGAAGCCCTTCTGGAAGCCAAACGGATGCTGGAGCTGGTACGTATCCCGGAGTCGCAGTCCATACTGGGCCGCTATCCGCATCAGCTCTCTGGCGGGATGCGTCAGCGGGTGATGATTGCCATGGCGCTCTCGTGCCGTCCGGCGGTATTGATTGCGGACGAGCCGACGACAGCGCTGGATGTCACCATTCAGGCGCAGATCCTGCAGCTTATCAAAGTGCTGCAGCAGGAGATGGAGATGGGGGTGATGTTTATCACCCACGATATGGGCGTGGTCGCGGATATTGCCGATCGCGTGCTGGTGATGCACCAGGGCAGGGCGGTAGAAACCGGCACGGTAGAGCAGATTTTCCATGCGCCCGCCCACCCATACACCAAAGCGCTGCTGGCGGCGGTTCCGCGTCTGGGAGCGATGAACGGCAGCGATCTTCCGCGCCGTTTCCCGCTGATTTCCCTTGAGGCGGCGGGCCGCCAGGAAGAGGAAACCGAGCAGGACACCGTGGTACCCGGCAAGCCCATTCTTGAGGTGCGGGATCTGGTGACCCGTTTTCCTCTGCGCAGCGGCATTTTCAACCGCGTAAAGCGTGAAGTGCACGCGGTTGAAAATGTCAGTTTTGATTTATGGCCAGGCGAAACGCTGGCGCTGGTGGGGGAGTCGGGCTGCGGCAAATCCACCACCGGACGCGCGTTACTTCGGCTGGTGGAGTCGCAGGAAGGGAGCATTACCTTTAACGGCGAACGTATCGACACCCTTCCTGACAGTAAGCTTCAGGCGGTGAGGCGGAATATCCAGTTTATTTTTCAGGATCCGTATGCGTCTCTGGACCCGCGCCATACGGTGGGGTATTCGATTATGGAGCCGCTGCGGGTGCATAACCTGCTCGACGGCGAAGCCGCACAGCGTCGGGTGGCGTGGCTGCTGGAACGCGTGGGGCTGAAGCCGGAACATGCCTGGCGTTACCCGCATGAGTTTTCCGGCGGTCAGCGGCAGCGAATTTGTATTGCCCGCGCGCTGGCCCTGAACCCAAAAGTGGTGATCGCAGACGAATCTGTCTCGGCGCTGGATGTCTCTATCCGCGCGCAAATCATCAATTTATTGCTCGACTTACAGCGGGATCTGGGGATTGCCTTTCTCTTTATTTCCCACGACATGGCGGTGGTGGAGCGCATCAGTCATCGCGTGGCGGTGATGTATCTGGGGCAAATCGTCGAGATTGGTCCGCGGCGGGCGGTGTTTGAGAACCCGCAGCACCCGTACACCCGTAAGCTGATGTCTGCAGTACCGGTTGCCGATCCCGAACACCGTCACGGGCAGCGCGTGCTGCTGCAGGATGAGATGCCGAGCAATATTCGTAAACGGGGTGAGGTCATGGAGCGGGTCACGCTTCGTGAAGTGGGCCCCGGACATTTTGTTGCCCCTCCGCGTCAGGACAATGCATTTTCGCGGTTATAACGTACAACAGGCAGGAGAACACAATGGTTAAATTTGTTGCTCGTACATGGCTGTTAGCCGCGAGCGTGACGGCAGCCCTGGCCGCCTCTCCCGCGTTCGCTGCCAAAGATGTGGTGGTTGCCGTCGGCTCCAATTTCACCACCCTCGATCCCTATGACGCCAACGATACGCTGTCGCAGGCGGTCGCCAAATCGTTCTACCAGGGGCTGTTTGGCCTGGACAGAGAGATGAAGCTGAAAAATGTGCTGGCAGAGGGGTACACCGTCTCGGATGATGGGCTGGTCTATACCATTAAGCTCAGAACCGGCGTGAAGTTCCAGGATGGCACCGATTTCAACGCGGAGGCGGTGAAGGTTAACCTCGACCGCGCCAGCAACCCGGAAAACAGCCTCAAGCGCTATAACCTCTATAAAAATATCGCCAGCACCGAGGCGGTCGATCCGGCAACGGTAAAAATTACCCTGAAAGAGCCGTTCTCGGCCTTTATTAATATTCTGGCGCATCCGGCGACGGCGATGATCTCCCCTGCCGCGCTAAAAAAATACGGGAAAGATATTGGGTTCCATCCGGTCGGTACCGGCCCGTATGAGCTGGTGACCTGGAACCAGACGGACTTTGTAAAGGTGAAGAAATTCGCCGGCTACTGGCAGCAGGGGCTGCCGAAGCTCGACACCATCACCTGGCGCCCGGTGGTGGATAACAACACCCGCGCGGCGATGCTGCAAACCGGCGAAGCGCAGTTTGCCTTCCCGATCCCGTACGAGCAGGCGGCGATCCTGCAGAAGAACAGCAAGCTGGAGCTGGTGGCCAGTCCGTCCATTATGCAGCGTTACATCAGCATGAACGTGACGCAAAAGCCGTTTGATAATCCCAAAGTGCGCGAGGCCATCAACTACGCGATTAACCGTCAGGCGCTGGTGAAAGTGGCCTTCGCGGGCTTCGCCACCCCGGCCACCGGCGTGCTGCCACCGGCTATTGCCTATGCGCAAAGCTATCAGCCGTGGCCATACGATCCGGCGAAAGCCCGTGAACTGTTAAAAGAGGCGGGCTTCCCGAACGGCTTTAGCACCACGCTATGGTCATCCCATAATCACAGTACCGCGCAGAAGGTGCTGCAGTTTACCCAGCAGCAGCTGGCGCAGGTCGGTATTAAGGTGCAGGTCACCGCGATGGATGCCGGGCAGCGTGCAGCAGAAGTGGAAGGGAAAGGGCAGAAAGAGAGCGGCGTGCGGATGTTCTACACCGGCTGGTCGGCCTCTACCGGTGAGGCTGACTGGGCGCTGTCGCCGCTGTTCGCCTCACAGAACTGGCCGCCGACCCTGTTCAACACGGCGTTCTACAGCAACCCACAGGTGGATAAAGATCTTGCCGATGCGCTGAAAACCACCAAACCGGATGAGAAAGCGCGCCTCTACAAAGACGCACAGGATATCATCTGGAAAGAGTCGCCGTGGGTACCGCTCGTGGTGGAAAAACTGGTTTCGGCGCATAACAAAGCGTTGACCGGGTTTTACATCATGCCGGATACGGGCTTTAGCTTTGACGATGCGGATTTAAAATAACACTCATGCTCAATTATGTTTGTAAACGCCTGCTGGGGCTTATCCCGACGCTGCTGATTGTGACGGTACTGGTGTTTTTGTTTGTCCATCTGCTGCCGGGCGATCCGGCGCGTCTGGTGGCCGGGCCAGAGGCGGATGCCACCGTCATTGAACTGGTGCGCAAACAGCTTGGTCTCGACCAGCCTCTGTACATGCAGTTTCTCCATTATATTTGCAACGTGCTGCAGGGCGATTTTGGTATCTCGATGGTGTCGCGTCGCCCGGTATCGGAAGAGATTGCCAGCCGCTTTATGCCTACGTTCTGGTTAACGATTGCCAGCATGTGCTGGGCGGTGGTGTTTGGGCTTGGCGCCGGGATTGTCGCTGCCGTCTGGCGCAACCGCTGGCCGGACAAGCTCGGCATGGCACTGGCGGTGACCGGGATCTCTTTCCCTGCCTTTGCGCTGGGGATGCTCCTGATGCAGATTTTCTCCGTGGAGCTGGGCTGGTTGCCCACCGTCGGGGCCGATACCTGGAAGCACTACATTCTGCCGTCCATGACGCTGGGCGCGGCCGTCTCCGCGGTGATGGCGCGCTTCACCCGCGCGTCGTTCGTTGACGTGTTGAGTGAAGATTACATCCGTACCGCACGGGCGAAAGGGGTGAGCGAGAAGTGGGTCATCCTCAAGCACGGTTTTCGCAACGCGATGATCCCGGTGGTGACCATGATGGGGCTGCAGTTCGGCTTCCTGCTGGGGGGCTCTATCGTGGTGGAAAAGGTCTTCAACTGGCCGGGGCTGGGGCGCCTGCTGGTGGATTCGGTCGAGATGCGCGACTATCCGGTCATTCAGGCGGAAGTTCTGCTCTTCTCGCTGGAATTTATTCTTATCAATTTAGTGGTGGATGTGCTGTACGCCGCCATTAATCCGGCCATCAGGTATAAGTAAGATGCGATTGTTGAACTGGCGTCGTCAGGCCATTGTAAACGCTATGCCGGGGCTGAAGCCGGACCATATCCGCACCCCATGGTTTGAATTCTGGCGGCGCTTTCGTCGCCAGCCTGTTGCCATGACGGCGGGGCTGTTTGTACTGCTGCTGATTGTGGTGGCCGCCATTGCGCCGTGGGTGGCACCGTATGATGCGGAAAACTACTTTGATTACGACCGCCTGAATGACGGACCGTCGATGATGCACTGGTTCGGCGTGGACTCTCTGGGACGCGATATTTTTAGCCGCGTGCTGATGGGCGCGCAGATATCGCTCGCCGCCGGGGTGTTTGCGGTGCTTATCGGTGCGGTCATCGGTACCGTTCTGGGTCTGGTGGCAGGGTATTACGAGGGCTGGTGGGACCGGATCATTATGCGCATTTGCGACGTGCTGTTTGCCTTCCCCGGCATTTTGCTGGCAATTGCGGTTGTCGCCATTATGGGCAGCGGCATGGCAAACGTCATCATCGCCGTCGCGGTCTTTTCGATCCCGGCGTTTGCCCGCCTGGTGCGCGGTAATACGCTGGTACTGAAGCAGCAGACCTTTATTGAATCCGCCCGCAGTATGGGGGCCAGCGACGCCAACATCCTGTTCAGCCTTATTCTGCCGGGTACGGTGTCGTCGATTGTTGTCTATTTTACGATGCGTATTGGCGTGTCGATAATTTCCGCCGCCAGCCTGTCGTTTCTGGGATTAGGGGCCCAGCCACCGACGCCGGAGTGGGGCGCGATGCTCAACGAGGCGAGGGCAGATATGGTGATTGCGCCGCACGTGGCGATATTCCCGAGTCTGGCGATTTTCCTGACCGTGCTGGCGTTCAACCTGCTGGGGGATGGGCTGCGCGATGCGCTGGATCCGAGGATTAAGGGGTAGGGCAGTGGAATGTGCCGGGTGGCGGCTACGCCTTACCCGGCCTACAAAACAGGCGCTGGGTGTTTAAACCCGGCTACCCCACAGGTCATACTCGTCGGCGTTTTCCACTTTCACGCGAATGATGTCACCCGGCTTGACGTTGGTTTCCCCGTTCAGGTACACCGCGCCGTCGATTTCAGGGGCATCCGCCATGCTGCGGCCAATCGCGCCTTCTTCGTCAACTTCGTCGATGATGACCATAATTTCGCGGCCCACTTTCTCCTGCAAACGTTCAGCAGAGATCTGCTGTTGCAGCTGCATGAAGCGGTTCCAGCGCTCTTCTTTTACCTCTTCCGGCACCTGATCCGCCAGTTCGTTAGCGGTTGCGCCTTCAACCGGGCTGTACTTGAAGCAGCCTACGCGGTCCAGACGGGCCTCTTTCAGGAAGTCGAGCAACATCTGGAAGTCTTCTTCGGTTTCACCCGGGAAGCCAACGATGAAGGTCGAACGCAGGGTCAGATCCGGGCAGATTTCACGCCACTGCTTGATGCGCGCCAGCTGGCGGTCAACGGAGCCTGGGCGTTTCATCAGCTTCAGGATACGCGGGCTGGCGTGCTGCAGCGGGATATCCAGGTACGGCAGGATTTTGCCTTCGGCCATCAGCGGGATAACGTCGTCAACGTGCGGATAAGGGTAAACGTAGTGCAGACGCGTCCAGATGCCCAGTTTAGCGAGCTGTTCGCACAGGCCGACCATGCTGGTTTTCACCGGCTCGCCGTTGTGGAAACCGGAACGGTGCTTCACATCCACGCCGTAGGCGGAGGTATCCTGGGAGATTACCAGCAGCTCCTTCACGCCCGCATCGGCCAGACGTTTGGCTTCTGCCAGCACTTCGCCAATCGGGCGGCTCACCAGATCGCCACGCATGGACGGGATAATGCAGAAGGTGCAGCGATGGTTGCAGCCTTCGGAAATTTTCAGGTAAGCGTAGTGACGCGGCGTCAGCTTCACCCCCTGTTCCGGCACCAGGCTCAGGAACGGGTTGTGCTTAGGCTTGGGTACGTAGTGATGAACATGTTCCAGCACCTGCTCGTAGCTGTGTGGACCGGTGATCTCCAGCACCTTCGGGTGCACTTCACGGATCTGGTCCTCTTTTGCGCCCAGGCAGCCGGTCACAATCACTTTGCCGTTTTCCGTCAGGGCTTCACCAATGGCTTCCAGGGATTCCTGAACCGCGCTGTCGATAAACCCGCAGGTGTTCACGATCACCATGTCGGCGTTGTCGTAGCTTGGCACCACGTCGTAGCCCTCGGTACGAAGTTCGGTCAGGATGCGTTCAGAATCCACCAGGTTTTTCGGGCAGCCCAGGGAGACAAAGCCGATTTTCGGCGGGTGCGTAACATTGCTCATAGGTTAAAAATTCATCAATTATGGAGTTATCAGGGCGGGATTTTACAGCGTATCGCGGGGGATTTATACACTCTTTGCAGTGCAGATGATGCCCGCGCAGGTTGTAACATTGTAAAGAATGTTAATCAGTTAAGAATAATTGATCTCAGGCATTAAACTGTACAAAAAATAACCTTATTCTGACTATGCACAGGGGCTGACAGAGGAGGAATGAGCATGTCCGTTGACAGACTGAAACGCGATCTGCTGAACAAGCTGATCAACGCCCGAATCGACCTTGCCGCATATCTGCAGCTGAGGAAGGCGAAAGGGTATATGTCAGTCAGCGAAAGCGAACATCTGCGTGATAATTTCTTTGAACTTTGCAATTTCATGCGTGAAAAAGCACCCATCCTGAAAGCGGAATACGCCGAAAGCGAATGTATTGCGCTGCGCCGCGCCGCCGAGGTGCTCTCCATTGCCGGGGTTTGTCTGATGAACGGACGCCATGACTGCCCGACTTTTATCGCAGTAAACGCGGAGAAGCTTGAAAACTGCCTGACAACGCTCTCTCTATGCATCATGTGTCTGAACGAGCACGCGAAGCTTGAACAGCACTGATTCCGGGGGAGGCAACTCCCCCTTCTGATTAAGCTTTTGTAAAAGTGATAACGTGCCTGGACGTAGTGGCTAATCTTTATGCCATATGCCGATAAAGGAGCGCGTTATGCACCGATCCTCGCTGATTTTCCTGCCTGCGTTGTTATTTCCGTTTTCGCTCCTTGCTGCGCCTGATGCGGTTAAGGTTGAGGTATTGCAGAACAAACTCGAACACCCCTGGTCGCTGGCATTCCTGCCGGATAACAAAGGGCTGCTCGTGACGTTGAAGGGCGGCCAGTTGAAACACTGGCAGGCCGGGAAAGGGCTGTCAGACCCGATAACAGGGGTGCCCAAAGTCTGGGACAACGGACAGGGAGGGCTGCTGGACGTGGTGCTGGCGCCGGATTTTGCCACCTCGCGCCGCGTCTGGCTGAGCTACGCCGAGGCAGGCGCTGACGGCAAAGCCGGAACGGCAGTGGGTTATGGGCGCTTAAGCGACGATCTTTCCCGCCTTGAGGCGTTCCAGACGGTGTTCCGTCAGGTGCCGAAACTTTCCACCGGTCACCACTTTGGCGGAAGGCTGGTATTTGATGGCAAAGGCTATCTGTTTATTGCGCTGGGCGAAAACAACCAGCGCCCGACGGCGCAGGATCTGGATAAACTCCAGGGGAAATTGGTGCGCCTGACGGAGGATGGCAAAGTCCCGCCGGATAACCCCTTTGTGAACACCGCCGGTGCGCGGCCGGAAATCTGGTCTTATGGCATTCGTAACCCGCAAGGGATGGCGATGAACCCGTGGAGCGACACGCTGTGGCTTAATGAACATGGCCCGCGTGGCGGGGATGAGATCAACATCCCGGAGAAAGGGAAAAACTATGGCTGGCCGCTGGCGACCCACGGTATCAACTACAGCGGATTAAAAATTCCTGAGGCGAAAGGTGAACACGTTGAAGGAACCGAAAAACCGCTGTTTGTCTGGAAAGTCTCACCCGCCGTGAGCGGAATGGCGTTTTATAACAGTGACGTGTTCCCGCAGTGGAAAAACAAGCTGTTTATCGGGGCGCTGAAAGAGAAGGATGTGATCGTGCTGAGTGTGAACGGCAACACGGTGACCGAGGACGGACGGATCCTGGGCGACCGGAAACAGCGCATCCGCGATGTGCGCGTCGGTCCGGACGGCTATCTGTATGTTCTGACCGATGAAACGGACGGGCAGTTGCTGAAAGTCAGCCCGTCCGGGAGGTGATCAGCTTACCGGAATCATCACCACGTTACGGTAGGCCGGGCGTTCGCTCAGCTGTTTAAGCCAGCGCGCCAGGTGAGGGCGCGGCGTCCACGTCAGACCGAGGTTGGTCAGGTTCCAGACAAATGGCGCAACGGCAATATCGCCTACGCCGAAGTCCGCACCCGAGAACCAGGCGTGTTTCGCCAGCTCATCGTCCATCATCGCAAACAGATTTTCACAGGCGTCCTGCGCCGCATGAATGGCGGGATAGTCGCGCTCGGCTTCGGGGGTTCTGACCAGCCCCATCAGGATCACGCGGTGCGTGGGGGAGAGCGTCTGGTTGGCCCAGTCCATCCATTTTTCCCCCTGCGCGCGGCGGGCCGGATTTTCTACCCACAGACGGCCTTGTCCATACTGGGCGGCCAGGTAGCGGACAATGGTGTTGGATTCCCACAGCGTGGCGTCCGTCTCATCATCGCGCAGCAGCGGCACCAGGCCGTTCGGGTTCATCGCCAGGTAGTCGGCGTCTTTATTAACCCCATACTGCAAACCCGCCATTATCTGGTTAAACGGTAAATCCAGCTCCTCCAGCGTCCAGAGCACTTTTTTGACGTTGGTCGAATTATTCCTTCCCCACAGCGTAATCATAATTACTCCCGATAAGATGTGAATCCGAGTCAGCTTTTCGCCATGGTGAGATAAACCTAACAATTACGCAACAGAAGAGAAAAAAATCGCCTTAATCAAAGCGTATCTGAATGTTATTGCATAAACTTTAATAACTTTACCCTCGTTGGGTTTCATTAACCGTTTTAGTGCGCTATTACTCATCGCTTCTTGCGACACGGTGATGTGACGTAATTTTTGAATGGACACTCGGGTGGCATTTATGACGCGAAAAATGACTTCTCTGCGCAGCCTGGCGGCAGGCTCCGCGCTCCTTTTCCTGTTTGCACCAACTCTCTATGCGGCTGAGCAGGCTGCGCCCGAAGCGCCGCCGGTAGATGCGCGTGCCTGGATCCTGATGGATTACTCCAGCGGTAAAGTGCTGGCGGAAGGCAATGCTGATGAAAAACTCGACCCGGCCAGCCTGACCAAAATCATGACCAGCTACGTGGTTGGCCAGGCGTTGAAGGCGGGTAAGATCAAGCTCGACGATATGGTCACCATCGGGAAGGACGCCTGGGCGACCGGCAACCCGGCGCTGCGCGGGTCATCGGTAATGTTCCTGAAACCGGGCGATCAGGTTTCCGTTTCCGATCTGAATAAAGGGGTGATTATCCAGTCCGGCAACGATGCCTGTATCGCCCTGGCAGATTATGTTGCGGGAAGCCAGGACTCGTTTATTGGCCTGATGAACGGCTATGCGCAAAAGCTGGGTCTGACCAATACCACTTTTAAAACCGTCCACGGTCTGGATGCGCCGGGCCAGTTCAGTACCGCGCGCGATATGGCGCTGCTCGGCAAGGCGCTCATCCACGATGTGCCGGACGAATATGCCATCCACAAAGAGAAAGAGTTTACCTTTAATAAAATCCGCCAGCCGAACCGCAACCGTCTGCTGTGGAGCAGCAACGTCAACGTTGACGGGATGAAAACCGGCACCACGGCCGGGGCGGGTTATAACCTGGTGGCCTCCGCGACCCAGGGTGACATGCGTCTGATCTCGGTGGTGTTGGGCACCAAAACCGACCGTATTCGTTTTAACGAGTCAGAAAAACTGCTGACCTGGGGCTTCCGCTTCTTTGAAACCGTGACGCCGATTAAACCGGATGCCACGTTCGTCAGCCAGCGCGTCTGGTTTGGTGACAAGAGTGAGGTGAACCTGGGGGCCGGTGAAGCCGGGTCGGTGACCATTCCACGTGGTCAATTGAAAAACCTGAAAGCGAGCTATACCCTGACCGATCCGCAGCTCACCGCGCCGCTGAAAAAAGGCCAGGTGGTCGGGACGATTGATTTCCAGTTAAACGGTAAGTCGATTGAACAGCGTCCGCTGATTGTGATGGAAGCGGTCGAAGAGGGCGGCTTCTTCAGCCGGATGTGGGACTTCGTGATGATGAAATTCCATAGCTGGTTTGGCAGCTGGTTTAGTTAAGTCTTCCAGCTTTTCACCCTCTCCCAGTGGGAGAGGGTCTGATGCCCTCTCAATACATCAACTTCACCTGCTGCGCCTTCGCGTAGGTCACGTATTCTTCATCCGGGCGGCAATCGCTGACGATGGCATTGAACTGTGCCAGCTCGCCCATCCGTGCCGGACGCACCTTGCCGAACTTGCTGTGATCCACCACCAGCACATGGTACTGCGCGGCGCTTAATGCCCAGTGTTTTACCGGCAGCTCTTCCAGGTTAAAACAGGTCGCCCCCTGACGGGTACTCACGCCCGCCGCGGAGTAAAACGCGATATCCGGACACAAATTGCTGAGCGTGTCCTGAAGATTGAGCGGCTTAAAAATGGCGTTGCTGGCGTGGAACTCACCGCCGCAGAGGATCACCCGGCACTCGGGTTTCTCCTGAAGGGCCAGGAAGGTGTTCAGCGAGTAGCACACGGCGGTAAAGGGGATGCTGCTGTCGATGGCTTCGATTATCCACGGCGTGGTGGTGCCGCAGTCAAAAAACAGCGTCTGGTGCGGTTGTACCAGAGAGGCCGCCAGACGGGCGGCTTTGCGTTTCTCTTCAACCAGGCGTGTCTTTTGATCGCTGATCAGATAATGACTGGCGCTACGTGGCTCCAGCACAATATAGCCGCCCAGCAGCACGACGGGCGCGCTCTCGCTGTTCAGGTCACGGCGAATGGTCATCTCTGAAACGCCGAGGAGGGTAGCGGCTTCCTTAAGATGAAGCTTATCACTGCGCTTCAGCGCCTGTATCAACTGAGCTATGCGGTCATCGCGGCGTGTTTCCATAGATCCTCAGGATGAAAAAGTGAGCCCCCGCAGGGCGGGGGCTCAAGTGTAACCTGTCATACCGGGGTTAGTCACGTATCCAGCCTTTGCGGATCGGGATAGCGAAAAGGGTGCGATAGAGAGACGAGAGTCCGCGATACAGCGCCAGCCCGAAGAGGTTCCACAGGATCGCCGCGCTGACGCAGCCGATCAGCCCCACCAGGAAGCCGCCTACCATATCCAGCGGCCAGTGTACGCCCAGATACACGCGAGACCAGGCAATGGCGACCGCAATGGCCATCAGCAGCGCACCTGACCACAGGCGATGCCAGAACAGGAAGGCCAGCGCAAAAGCAAAGATCACCGTACCGTGATCGCTTGGGAACGAGTCATCCGGCGCGTGGTGCAGGAAGGTATAGCCGACGTGTTCGACAAAAGGACGATCGTGCGGGAAGGCGAGACCCAGAACATAGCTGACCAGCACGCTGACCCCCAGCGTCATCGCCACTTTGATCACCAGCTGACGCTGCGCGTTGACCTGGCTGCGCGGTCCCCACAGCCAGAGGATAGCCGCCAGCACAGGCACAATACTAATCAGATCTTTTGCCAGGAAAGTGGCCAGATCGATCATCCACTCAGGCGAGGCCGGGGTGGCGTTGATCAGATAAAACAGCTGGTAATTAAGATTCTCTAACATAGCGTTTTTACTCTTTAGCAAACCAGGCAGAAACGAGGCCGTAGACCGCTACCTGGGAAAACCAGACCCACCACCCAGCCCACAGGTTGTGAGAGAAAAAATGCGCCCCGCGCATGACCTGACCAAAGCCCATCGCCAGACCTAACACCACGCCGAAGGCCACAAAGCTCCAGGCGAGACGAGGACGCTCGCGCCAGAAGGCAAAGAACAGACCCATCACCATAAAGCCGCTGGACGCATGGCCGCCGGGGAAGCAGCGACCAGGACCGCTGTCTGCCGGAGCGGAACTGAACAGGGGGTAAGAGACGGCCTTACCGCCATACTCCACCAGATCCCACGGGCAGCTGTGATGGCTCAGGCTTTTCAGCACGCCAACCACCAGCGTGCCAAGCCCCATCAGCAGTGCGGCAGTGACCAGTCTCGCATTGCGCTTCCAGGCA
Source organism: Enterobacter cloacae complex sp. OE43NF (assembly GCF_023544405.1). Taxonomy (NCBI): domain Bacteria; kingdom Pseudomonadati; phylum Pseudomonadota; class Gammaproteobacteria; order Enterobacterales; family Enterobacteriaceae; genus Enterobacter; species Enterobacter cloacae complex sp. OE43NF. The sequence goes on along the minus strand of NZ_JAMJFW010000045.1, from coordinate 6,912 downwards.
CCGTAAAACAGCGCCCCAACCGCCATGGCAATGGCGATGTACTTCGCCAGCCGGTGGTTCAGCAGATCCAGCAGCGGGTTTTTCTGCAACGGGAAACGGTGTGTTGCCGCGTCATACCAAAAGCCAGTGATCCATTTATCAAGCGTTTCGCCGCGAGAAAGCCAGGTAAACACCACGGCAAGGGCGATCAGCACTAAAAGCTGATAACCATAAAAGCGCACAGGCAAGCGGTAAAGTTGTTTTGTCTTATTTGTCTGTAACTTAGACAATTCTGAACGAGGGGATATGCGGGTCATAGAGTTGGTTGGCAGCGTGAAATATGGCTATCATATTGGTGTCAACTTAAGGAAACCTTAAACAACGACGATAAATGCTTTATTTCTGTTTCTTCTGGATAATTTGCTATCTCAGACAGCGGCAATTCATTACACTCATCGCGATTTTTTCATCATAAAGAGATTGCATGTTAAACCGTTCTTCTTCGGGTACGCGTCTGGGTCGTCAGGCGTTACTTTTCCCTCTGTGTCTGGTGCTTTACGAGTTCTCTACCTATATCGGCAACGATATGATCCAGCCCGGCATGCTGGCCGTGGTGGCGCAATACAACGCAGGTATTGAATGGGTGCCGACCTCTATGACCGCCTACCTGGCTGGCGGCATGTTTTTACAGTGGCTGTTAGGGCCGCTGTCGGATCGTATTGGCCGCCGTCCGGTGATGCTGACGGGCGTGGTGTGGTTTATCGTGACCTGTCTCGCCACGCTGCTGGCGCAAAACATTGAACAGTTCACCCTGCTGCGTTTCCTGCAGGGGGTAAGCCTGTGCTTTATCGGTGCCGTGGGGTATGCCGCCATTCAGGAGTCCTTTGAGGAGGCGGTGTGTATCAAAATCACCGCGCTGATGGCGAACGTGGCGCTGATTGCTCCGTTGCTGGGGCCGCTGGTGGGCGCCGCGTGGGTGCATGTGGCACCGTGGGAAGGCATGTTTGTGCTCTTCGCCGTGCTGGCCGCCATCGCGTTCTTTGGCCTGCACCGCGCAATGCCGGAAACGGCCACCCGACTGGGTGAGACGCTGTCGCTGAAAGAGCTGGGACGGGATTATAAAGCAGTGCTGAAAAACGGCCGCTTTGTGGCAGGCGCGCTGGCAACGGGCTTTGTTAGCCTGCCGCTGCTGGCGTGGATCGCCCAGTCACCGGTCATTATCATCAGCGGTGAACAGCTCAGCAGTTACGAGTACGGGCTGCTGCAGGTGCCGATTTTTGGCGCACTGATTATCGGTAACCTTGTGCTGGCGCGTCTGACATCACGACGCACGGTGCGCTCGCTCATCATCATGGGCGGCTGGCCGATTGCGGCGGGCCTTACCGTGGCCGCGGTGGCGACGGTGGTATCATCTCATGCCTATCTGTGGATGACGGCGGGGTTGAGTATTTATGCCTTCGGTATTGGCGTGGCGAATGCCGGGCTGGTGCGTCTGACGCTGTTTGCCAGCGAGATGAGTAAAGGCACCGTTTCGGCGGCGATGGGGATGCTGCAGATGCTGATTTTTACCGTCGGGATCGAGGTGAGCAAGCACGCTTATGCGCTCGGCGGCAACGGTCTGTTCAGCCTGTTTAACCTCGCCAACGGCGTGCTGTGGGTTATCCTGATGGTGATGTTCCTGAAAGACAAACGCGTCGGGAACGCCCTGCAGCCATAATTCTTATTCCCTCTCCCGGTGGGAGAGGGGCAGGGTGAGGGCACCAGAGCGCACGGAATCAATTAAACGGTGCTTCTCTGTTGAGCACCTTATCAATCACATCCAGTACGCCTTCCTCGTTATTATGCGGCGCTTCAAACCGCGCCGCTGCTTTAATATGCGGTCTGGCATTCGCCATCGCAAAGCTGAAGCCTGACTGGCGCAGCATCTCCACATCGTTCCCGCTGTCACCGAAAGCCACCACCTCGCTGTCGTCAATGCCCCAGCGCTGTTGCAGGATCCGCAGGCCGTTGGCTTTATGCACGCCGGGGATAATCAGATCGATACTGCCATGGCCGGTCGTGACGGGCACCATAATGTCGTTGAGTTTTTCGTGCAGCATGGCCTGAATGCGCGGGATTTCATCATCAGAAACGTTGAGTCCGAACTTGAAGAAAATATCGTTCAGGTTGTCGAAATCACTTACCATTTCGAGGCGATGATAGTACTTCGCGGCGATAGCTTTGAACTCATCATCATAGGCTTTGAGCGTATAGGCACTGCCTTTGCCGCAGGCGATAATCTCAATGCCGGGAACGTCGTTTAGCACGGCAGCAACGGTGTCGAAGTGCGTTTTCGACAGTTCACCGTTAAAAACATCTTCCCCGGCGCTGACCACCCAGCCACCGTTTTCGGCGACAAACGCAATCTCATGCGCAATCTCCGGGAAGAAGGAGATCAGCTGGTAATACTGGTTACCGCTGGCCACCACAAAGCGAATACCTTGCTCCTTCATGCGCGCATACTGCGCCAGAAAACGTTCGCGATTGTAGGTTTTCGCGTCGCTCAGGAAGGTGCCATCCATGTCGACTGCAATCAGTTTAACGCTCATATCCCTTCTCCAGTGTCGTTTGTTCTTTTTCCGGCTTCGCCACGGCGCGCGCCACCAGCGCCGCAATCATGACCAACCCTAATACCACCAGCATGGCGCTGCGCAGCCCGTAGTGCTCACCCAGGAAGCCCAGCAGCGGCGGCCCGACCAGGAAGGCCAGATAGCCTGTGGTTGCCACCACGCTGACGCGCGTCGGGGCATCCGGGCCGGTATCGCTGGCGGCGGAGATGGTCAACGGGAAGCCAAGTGAGGCACCCAGGCCCCAGAGGATCACCGATACGCCGGCAATCCAGTCCACATCCACGAAGATGATCATTGCAATGCCCAGCCCGCCGAGCAGGGCGCTGGCGCGCACCACCGCCACGCGGCTGTAGCGGTCGATAAACCAGCCGCCGGTAAAGCGTCCGACGGTCATCCCCAGCGTAAACCCGGCGTAAATCAGCGAGCCGGAGGTCGGACTAAAGCCGTGGCCGTCCACCATCAGCAGCGGCAGCCAGTCGTTGGCGGAGCCTTCGGCAAACGCCATCGCCAGCACCACCACGCCGATCAGCATCAGCTGGAAATCACGGTAGAACGGCAGCCCTTTTTCCGCCGTTTTGTGTTCATCAGAGGTGTTTTTGCCCGTGCCGTCCGGAATGGCGCGGATGCCGGTCAGCACCGGCACAACAGAGATCAGCGCGGCCAGCAGGATATGCAGATTCGCGCTCACGCCGGAGGCCGTCAGCGCCATGCCCACGCCCGCACCTGCCAGCGTGCCAAGGCTGTAAAAGCCATGCATCATTGGCAGCACGGTTTTATTCATCTGGCGCTCGACCGCAGCCCCTTCAACGTTAATAGCCACTTCCGCCGCGCCAAAGCTACCACCAAAGATCAACAGACCCAGGGCAAACATGACCGGCGAGGCATACCACAGCGCCACGCTGAGCACCAGCATCCCCAGTATTGCGCAGCACATGGTGGTGCGGATCACCGCCCGGGTACCAAAGCGCTTCACCAGCCACGCCGAGCAGAGAATACCGCTCATTGAGCCTATCGACAGGCCAAACAGCACAATGCCCATCTCCGCGGTGGAGACCGACAAAATGTCGCGGATTGCCGGGGTACGCGTGGCCCAGGACGCCATCAGCAGACCCGGAATAAAGAAGAACATGAAAAGCGCCCACATGCGCAACCGCAGGGCCTTACGGGATGAGGTCAGAGTCATTGAGATAAGCACCAGAAGCACAACAGTAGCGACAACACTAGCAAGTTTGTGTACATTTGTACACAAATCAGATGAGGCATGTATGAGCAGACCACCTAACGACCCGCATCGCCGGGAGAAGATCCTGCAGGCGACGCTGGACACCATTGCTGAGCACGGTATCCATGCCGTCACGCACCGTAAAATCGCCAGCTGTGCCGGGGTTCCGCTGGGGTCGATGACCTACTATTTCGACGGCATGGAGTCGCTGCTGGAAGAGGCTTTCACGTGGTTTACCCGGCAGATGTCGCAGCAATACCGTGATTTCTTCGCGGGGGTAACCAGCCCGGAGATGGCGTGTGAATCCATCACCACGCTGATCCACAGCTCGCAGGTGACGACGCCGCACAACATGGCGCTGATGTACCAGCTCTACACTTTTATGCACCGCAGCGCGGCGCTAAAAACGGTAATGCAGGACTGGATGCAGATGAGCCAGACGACGCTTGAGCAGTGGTTTGACCCGGTTACCACCCGCGCGCTGGACGCCTTTATCGAAGGAATGACGCTGCACTTTGTCACCGACAGAGCGCCGCTAACGCGCGAGGAGATCCGGGCGATGGTGGGAAGGATTGCAGGCGAGAGGGACCGCTAGCCTGCAGGCCCGACTCTATTTCTGAGTGATTTTTTTCCCGCTGGCATCCACGACGGCTTCACCGTCCTCTTTCGTAAATGCCCCTTTCTGCGCATCCGGCAGAATATCGAGGACCACTTCAGACGGGCGGCACAGGCGGGTGCCCAGCGGCGTCACCACAATCGGACGGTTAATCAGGATCGGGTGTTGCAGCATAAAACCGATAAGCTGGTCGTCAGTGAATGTATCTTCTGCCAGGCCCAGTTGCTCATAGGGCTCCACGTTTGTACGCAGCAGCGCCCGCACCGAAATGCCCATCTCGGCAATCAGTTTGATCAGTTCATCGCGTGACGGCGGATTTTCCAGATAGAGAATGATCTCTGGCTCGGTGCCGCTGTTGCGGATCATCTCCAGCGTGTTGCGCGAGGTGCCGCAGGCGGGATTGTGGTAAATGGTGATGTTGGTCATATCAGTGGCTCATTACAGTGTGAAGGAGAGACGTAACGCCAGCGCGGCGAGCGTCACAAACAGAACCGGCAGCGTCATGATGATGCCCGTCCGGAAATAGTAGCCCCAGGTAATGGTCATGTTTTTTTGCGCCAGCACGTGGAGCCAGAGCAGGGTGGCGAGACTACCGATAGGCGTGATTTTTGGCCCCAGATCGCAGCCAATCACGTTGGCGTAAATCATCGCTTCTTTAATCAATCCTGTTGCCGTGCTGCCATCAATAGAGAGCGCGCCAATCAGCACCGTGGGCATATTGTTCATTATGGATGACAGGAAGGCGGTGATGAACCCGGTTCCGAGGGTAGTTACCCATAAACCGTGGGTGGAGAGCACATTCAGTACGCCTGAAAGGTATTCGGTTAACCCGGCGTTACGCAAACCGTAGACCACCAGATACATCCCCAGTGAGAAGATGACGATCTGCCACGGTGCGCCGCGCAGCACTTTTCCGGTATTAATCGCGTGTCCGCGTTTTGCAACGGCGAATAAAATCAGCGCGCCAGCTGTTGCAATGGCGCTGACCGGAATGCCGAGAGGCTCAAGCACAAAGAAGCCGACGAGAAGAAGCAGCAGCACTATCCAGCCTGTTCTGAAGGTCGGGAGATCGTGAATGGCCCGGGCGGGCTCCTGGAGTTTCGCAAGATCATATGCCGGTGGAATTTCCTTGCGAAAGAACAGATGCAGCATCACCAGCGTGGCAGCAATCGCGGCGATATCAACCGGGATCATAACCGAGGCGTATTCGCTGAACCCCAGCTTAAAGAAGTCTGCCGACACAATGTTGACCAGGTTCGAGACAATCAGCGGCAGGCTGGCGGTATCGGCGATAAAACCTGCCGCCATCACAAACGCCAGCGTGGCCTGCTTGCTGAACCCCAGCGCAAGCAGCATGGCAATGACGATAGGTGTCAGGATCAACGCTGCACCATCATTGGCAAACAGCGCCGCGACGGCCGCCCCCAGCAGCACGATATAAGTAAACAGCAAACGCCCCCGACCGTTTCCCCAGCGGGCGACATGCAGCGCCGCCCACTCGAAAAAGCCGGACTCATCCAGCAGCAGGCTGATGATAATAACGGCGATAAACGTCGCCGTGGCATTCCAGACGATATTCCACACCACCGGAATATCGTTAAGGTGGATCACGCCGCTGGCCAGCGCCAGCACGGCGCCAATCGTCGCGCTCCAGCCGATACTGAGCCCTTTGGGCTGCCAGATGACCAGTACCAGCGTAAACAGAAAAATTGCTCCTGCCAGAAACATCGCTTACCCCGTTATATCTGTTTTAATGAATGTATTTAACACGTCCCTGGAAGGCTATTCTTTAGCCTTGCACGCGTTTCTTCCCGCAGGCAGTTCCAGCTGTTATCGATGACGGTAGCTGCCCACGCAGGCATGTTCGGAGACAAACGGTAATAGACCCACTTCCCCTCACGACGGTCGATAACCAGCCCGGACTCGCGAAGTAAGGCCATATGGCGCGAGACTTTCGGCTGTGACTCCGTGGTTGCGGAACAGAGATCGCAGACACATAGCTCACCGGCTTCACGCAGAAGCATGACGATGGAGAGCCGCGTTTCGTCGGAGAGGGTTTTGAAAAGCTGAAGCGGATGAAGCATGGTTGAACCCTGCGGGTAGTTGATACATATTTGTTTAATCATATATGTTTGAGGTGGGGGAGGGAAGAGGGGAAAAATCTGGCTTGCTGGTAAAGTGAAAAATCGTCTGGAAGCGCTCATGAGCTTTGGTTATTCTTTGTGCGGATTGAGACCAATATGGATGAGATATGGACGCTAAACAGGTTGCACTAGGAATACTCGATGGGATCTCCTCCATACCTAATACGGCTTACATGGGTATGGTAAGGAGTTGGGAAGGGAGCGGACTCGCAGGAGATAGTGCCAAACAACGGAACCAGGCTGAGACAGAGCGCTTTTTCTCTATGCTCAAAAGTTTGGGAAATGCTGAGTCCCCTCTACGCAGACTGATTAGTATTGTTTTCACCTCTTTCTATCAGAAGC